>CAZTPK010000007.1:0-15745 GCA_964614765.1 uncultured Gammaproteobacteria bacterium | reverse complement strand
ATTATCTGTTCACGCCGAACGGGCGCGTGCATCGGCTGCTGACCCGCCTGGCGCTCGAGCAGATGTTCCATCCGTTCCAGCCGTTCATCATGGGGCAGATGTACTTTCCGCCCAAGATGGCGGCGCAGATGGGCATCCCGCTGGTGTTCTACGGAGAGAATCCCACCGAGTACGGCAACGCCGCCGCCGCCGACGACAAGGCGACCAAGGACTGGGAGTACTTCACCAGTCCCGATCAATCGCAGATCTACATTGCCGGCACGGCCGTCTCCGATCTCAAGCAGTACTTCGGCCTGTCGGACCACGACCTGCTCCCGTACATGCCGCCCAACCCGGACGACCTGCGGAAGGCGAAGGTCGACGTGCACTACCTCGGCTACTACCTGCCCTGGCATCCGCAGGAGTGCTACTACTACGCCGTCGAACACGGCGGCTTCCAGGCGGCGCCCGAGCGCACCGCCGGCACCTACAGCAAGTACAGCTCCATCGACGACAAGATCGACGACCTGCACTACTACACCACTTTCATCAAGTTCGGCATTGGCCGCGCCACCTACGACGCGGCGCAGGAGATCCGCAACGGCGAGCTGACGCGCGAGGAGGCACTGCGCCTGGTCCGGCGGTTCGACGGCGAGTACTCGGAGCGGTTCGAGAAGGCCAATTTCGACTATCTGTCGCTGCCGCCCCAGCAGTTTCCGCAGGCGTCGCGGATGTTCGAGCAGCCGATGATGGATCGCGAATACTTCGAGCGTCTCACCGACCGGTTCCGCTCGCCGCACCTGTGGGCGCACGACGGCCGGCAGTGGTTCCTGCGGGCGACGTCGTTCGCGGAGCTGGATGCGACCGAGAAGGCGGTGTCGGCGTTGTGACATTGCCGATCAAGGCTCGCCTCTCACCGGCGGCCCGGCGCTTCATTGCCGGGGAGATGCGGAACCGCCGATGGAAGCTGGCGGCGTTCCTCGGGCTGGGACTGGTGGCCGGCGTCATCGAGCTGGTCGGCGTCGGCCTCGTCTATCCTCTGCTCATCATCGCCCTGAGTCCGGAGAGTCTCGCCAGCCATCCGTTTTTCGCCAGGCTGTTCGGTACCGTCGAGCCCGGCGGATCCCATCGTTTCTTCGTGATCATGGCGGCCATCGTCGCCGGCATCATGGTCATGAAGAACGTCTACATGGGATTCTTCAACTGGCTGCAGCAACGTACGCTGGCGCGCTGGAAGACGCGTCTGAGCGCCCGGCTGATGCGACTCTACCTCTTCTCGGACTACCGGCTGTTCCTGGAGAAGACCAGCTCCGAGATGATACTGAACATCGCGCTGACCGGGCTGGTCTACGACCAGTTCGTCGCCGGCATGATCAACCTGATCGTCAGCAGTACGATACTCGCGGCGCTCGGTGTGTTGCTGCTGCTCACGTTGCCGCTGAAGGTGTTCGCGAGCCTGCTGTGCGTCTGCCTCGCCGCGGCGCTCCTCTACGCGACGACGCGCAAGACGTTCGAGCGGATAGGCAGGGACCTGAACGACATCTTCAAGGCCAGGCAGAGCGTGCTGCGGCAGGCGATAGGCCTGATCAAGGAGACCAAGATCATGTCGAAGGAGCGCTTCTTCCTCGACATGTTCGCCCGCATCGAGGAGCGCAACTTCATCCGCAACGCGCACTACAATTTTTTGTCGACTCTGCCGCCGCTGATGATCGAGAGCGCGTCGATCATCACGATCATCGCGCTGGTGAGCTACATCCTGTTCGTCAGTGGCCAGGAACCCTTCGGCGTGGCGACCCTCGGCCTGCTGGTCGTCGCGCTGTTCCGCGCCGCACCCCTGCTCAACAAGATCCTGAGCGCGCTGCGACTGATCAATATCAGCAGGAATTCCGTGGAGACGGTGGCGCGCGAGATCGAGGGATTCGAGCACGCCGTCGTCGGCGCGCCGAGAGAGGAGGCGGTGCGCCTGCCGTTCACCGACAGGGTCAGGCTGGAGAAGGTGGCGTTTGCGTACCCGTCGAGTCACGGCCAGGCGCTGCGAAACGTCAGCCTCGACATCCGCCGCAACGAGTTCCTCGGCATTACCGGCATGTCCGGCGCCGGCAAGACGACGCTGACCGCCGTCATCATGGGCCTGATCCAGCCGACGGCGGGCGCCGTCAGCGTCGACGGCGTGAAGCTGGATACGCCCCAGCTGGTTCGTTCATGGCAGAAGAACCTCGGCTACGTGGCGCAGCACATCCTGCTGATCGAAGATACCGTGGCGGCCAACATCGCGTTCGGAGAGGCTGCCGGGAATATCGACCGGCAGCGCGTGTGGCAGGTGCTGGAGACCGTGCAGATGAAGACCTTCGTCGAGGGATTGCCGGGGGGGATCGACTATTTCCTGGGCGAGGACGGCATACGCCTCTCGGGCGGACAGCGCCAGCGCATCGGCATCGCCAGGGCCCTGTATCACGACCCGACCGTGCTGGTGCTGGACGAGGCGACGGCGGCACTCGACGTTGCGACGGAGCAGGCCTTCGCGGCAAGCCTGGAGGCCATGCGCGGAAGCCGGACGCTGATCGTGATCGCGCACCGGCTGAGCACGCTGCGGCACTGCGACCGCATCGTCATGATGGCCGACGGCGGCGTGATCGGCATCGATTCGTTCGACGGCCTGGAGAAGTCGTGTCCGGAGTTCAGGCGCCTAGTCGAGTTGTCCCGCCTGGAGGACGTGGCCTGATGACCGTCGTCGCCCTGATCCCGGCGCGCGGGGGGTCGAAGGGGATCCCGCGCAAGAACCTTCGGGAGCTACGCGGCGTACCCCTGATCGTGCATTCGATCAGGGCGGCTCGCGGCGCAAGCTCCGTCGACGAGGTGTTCGTGTCCACGGAGGACGACGAGATTGCGGCCGTGGCCGGGAGCAACGGCGCAACCGTCATACGCCGGCCGCCGGAGCTTGCGACGGACCAGGCCCAGAACGATGCCGTAGCCGTGCACATGCTGCAGGAGGTCTCGGCGGCAGGCCTGGATCCCAGCGTCCTAGTCCTGCTGCAGCCGACCTCGCCCCTGCGCAGCGCGGCGGATATCGATGGTTGCATGGCGCTCTTTCGTTCCAGCGGCGCGCGCAGCGCGATGACGATCTGCGAGGTCGAGCATCATCCCGGAAAGTGCGTGCGATTGAATGGCCGCTTCATCGACCCTTACACCTGCGAGCAGGACATGGAGGCGCGCCGACAGGAGCTGCCGACGGTCTATCGGCAAAACGGCGCGGTCTACGTCGTCGGTGTTCCCGAGTTCCTGGAACGGCGGCGCTTTTTCATTCCCCCAAGTGTCGGTTACACGATGTCCCGCCAAACGAGTATCGATATCGACGAGGAGGTCGATCTGCAGCTCGCGGAGCTGGTCGCTCGCTCACTTACCGTATAGGGAGACCTGGCAATGACCGACATCGCCTACCGGAATCACCGGCACTACATATCCGAGGGATGGAGCGCGGAGCCGAAGGAGATGTTCAAACGGCTCGCCGAGATACTCGGCAAGGAGTGGCTGTCGAAGTCGCGCGACGTGCTGGACGTCGGTTGCGCCACGGGCGAACTGCTCGGTTTCCTCCGAAGGATAGTGCCTGGCGGCCGGTTCGTCGGAGTCGACGTGAGTGAGGACCTTCTGGAAGTTGGCAGGCGGCTTCTGCCGGAGGCCGAGTTCGTGAATGCGAGCGCCCTCGACCTGCCGGATCCACTGGCGGGCGGGTTCGATCTGGTCACGGCGTTCGGTTGCATGTCGATATTCGACGAGGTCGAACTGGAGACCTTCTGGGATCAGTTGCTTACAGCCGCGCGCCCCGGCGGGAGGGTGATCGTGCTGTCGCCATTGAATGAGTTCGGCTGCGACATGGTCATACGGCATCGGAAGCGATCGGACGGGAAGGTCGGTTCATGGGAGCGCGGCTGGAACATATTTGCCATCGAGACCGTCGCCGATATCCTGGCCTCTCGCGGCATCACGATTTCCTTGCAGCGATTTGCCATAAGCATCGATCTCGCGCCCAGGCCGGACCCTGTTCGAACCTGGACCATTGCCACAAGGGATCGAGAGCGGCAGCTCACCAACGGACTCAAGCTGCTGATCGACCACTATTTCATCATTGCCACTAAGCCCTGAATCCTTAGTCGTTCTGAGGCCACCACTACGTGCCACCTCGCGTGCGGCTACGCATACTTCTTCCATTTCGAAATGTTTCCGCCCTCCGGCTGCAGGCGCGGCTCGGCCGGCTCATCCGCGAAGCGGGCCATGAGGTCGGCTTTCTTAACCTGGGGGGGATGACGGACGCGCTCGCGGTGCGAGAGGAGGCGCGCAGGTCGGATGCCCGCGTTTACGACCTTTTCTCCGAGGAGTCTCAGCCGGCGCATGAGCCGCACGTCCGGCTCCGGAGCGCGAGATCGATACGGGCAAGAAGCATAGCATGCAGCGCGCGAGCGGTCGCTGGGAAGGCATATGGGATCCATCTGCGCAACCATCGTGCGGAGATGTCTGCGGCCAGGAAGATACTCAGGGAGTTCAAGCCGACCACTCTCATCGTCAACGAGGACGGCGTCTCGGGCCCTCTGCACCTCATCGCCGTGGCGCGGGACGAGGGAGTTGGAGTGCTCGACGTGCCTTTCGGCTATTTCTCGGCGGCCGAGTTCGACGGTGATCTGGCTCGCAAGAAGGCGGAAGGCGACCTCAGGACCGCGGATGGCGCCGCCGGTTGCGTTCTCCGGCTGTTCGCATCGCAGTGGATAAGGCGGGACGGCCCGTTCGCCGGAGCAGTGATGTTCGACACCGATTATCTTCTCGCGCTGGAGGCTGCCGGTATAACGCTTCGCGATGCGTGGACGGTGCACGGGGGGGTGTCCGACAGACTCTGTGCTGAATCGAGCCGCGCAATGCGCATGTACGTGCAGGAAGGGATACCCCCGGGCAAGATCGCGCTGACGGGCTCTCCCTACTGCGATTTCATGGTGCGCGCGGCGGCCGACAGCGGCGACGCCCGGCCGGACCTGCTCGCGCCCGGGCCGATCGAGCCGGGCGGCCCGATCCGGGTCCTGGTTTCGTGGCCTCCCAGTTACCACGAAAGCCTGCCGGGCCGCAGCGAGTTCGATTCCTACGAAGAGATGACACGAACGATACTGGGCTTCCTCCGCGACCTTCCCGGTTGCACGTTGACCGTATCGCTGCATCCGGCAGTGGGGTCCGGGATCAGGGGGATGCTGCACGGGGCAGGAGTTCCCGTCAGCGATGAGTATGTCATCGATCTGATACCCAGGAACGACGTCTTCGTCACCTATTTCTCCAGTACGATTCGATGGGCGACCGCGGCGGGCAAGCCGGTGGTCAACTATGACGCCTACCGGATCGGGCTCAGGATATTCGACTCGGGCGGCTTCGTCAGTGTGCGGACCTTTTCGGATTTCCGTGACGTGATCTCGGAGCTCGTTTCCTCGGCGGAAACGTATCGCGCTTACAACGAGCGACAGCTCGCGGAGGCTCCCGAGTGGGGAATTCTGGATGGCAAATGCACCGCGAGGATTTTGACGCTCGCACGGGGGTTGTCGTCGTGATGCCGGCGCAGACACAGAGACGGAGACAAGAGAGATGGTCCGGACTTTCAAGATTGGGCGATACGATGTGGGCAGCGAGTACGCACCGATTTTCTTTGCCGAGATAGGCAGCTACTTCAATGGGGACGTGGCGCTCGCGAGCCAAATGATTTCGAGCGTCATCGAATCCGGGCGCCAGGTGCCTGAGCAACCGCTGGTCCTCAAGACGGAGATACTCGATGATGCGGAGATCTGTCTGCCCGGCAATGCGATCGAAACGTACGCCGCCAAGGACGGCCGCACCCGAACGGAGAACTATCGGGAGCTCATCGAGCGCAAGGTGGTGCCGTTGCACCGATACGCCGAGCTGTTCAAGCTCTGCGTGGACGCGGATGTGCCTTTCGTCGTTTCAGTGTATGACTTCAAGGCCGTGGACTTTGCGACATCGCACGGCGCGTCCGCCCTGAAGATCCCCTCGTCGAATGTCGTTCATGTTCCGCTGATACGTTATGCCGCAGGCAAGGGCCTGCCCATGGTGATCGACACGGGACGCACGAGCATTGCCGAGGTTCATCGCGCCGTCGCCATCGCCCGCGCGGCCGGATGTCAGGACATCGTGATTCAGCACAGTCCGGATGGACATCCGGCGCCGCTCAGGGCGCACAACCTCCGAATTCTCCAGACCTATCTGCAGGCCTTCGGCCTGCCCGTGGGACTGTCGGATCATCACGTGGGTCTCGAGGCGCTGTTCATGTCGATCGCGCTCGGCGCGGCGGTGCTCGAAAAGGGCGTACACGTCGATGCCGACGAGCTCGACCAGGACATCTCCCACAGCATGGACATCGGCCGCCTGCCCGCGGTGCTGCGACTGGTGCACGACTGCTGGCGGGCCATGGGGAAGCCTGCGCGCGATCCTAACGCCGAGATCAGCTGGGTCATCGGCACATCGCAGCGTCAATGTCTGGTCGCCAAACAGGACATCGCCGCGGGGGAGAAGCTTTCGCTTGAGAATACCCGCTTCGCGTTTCCATGCCTGGGCATCCCGGTTGAGTACTGGGACCTGGTGGCGGGCTGGACCTTGACCAACTCCATCAAGTCGGGCAAGCCGGTGCAGTGGTCAGATGTCCAGCGCCGACCTGATTAGAGAGCCTGCCTGGCAGGGGCTGACACCGGGATTGCCCGAGTGGACGGAGGTTCCGGGCATTCGGGCGCAGTCCATCCTCGCGTCGGCAGGCCTTTCCGGCACTCTGCTGGAGAGGAGCGATGACGCGACGGGGACGCATTTCAAGGTAACGAAGGGCGGCGAAATGGACCTGTTCCTGAAGCACGTCCCGGCGGCAAGGTCGGACAGCGAGGAGCGGGCCCAGTCGATTGCCAGGTGGCTCGCCGGCAGGGGCGTGCCGGTCGCGGCGCCCTGTGCGGGCTATCCTCGAACAGTGGCCGACGGCAGCCTTTTCGTGGCAATGCCGTACGTACACGGAAAGCGGCTCGATCCGGAGCCGGAACAGCTTCGGGCCTTGGGGCGGATCATCGCGGAGTTGCATGCGGCGCTCGCGGAGCACCCGGATGTCGGATCGTGGTCGATGTCTACGAAGCAGCGTATGGCCTCCTTGGCAAGCACACGACAGGCTCTCGCGACGCGAAGGATCTCGTGCGGTCCATTGAAGGAGAGGCTGGCCGAGCTTGCCGCCGGAGAGGAGCTGGATTTCGTCCTGCCATCCTCGAAAGCAGCCGCCCTGCACGGGGACCTCAATCCCGGCAATGTGCTTCTGGACGCTGAAAACGGCCTCCCGCGACTGCTGGATTTCGAGGACGTGTTTCACAGCCTGTTGCCGCCGGCGTTCGAGATGATGCTCGTTATCGAACGGTTCGTCCTGGCGCGGGTATCCGATGAGGAGTCGGTTCGCGGTTGCACGGCCGCATTGCTCACCGGGTATCGCGAGGCGGGCGGTCACCGACTCGAGTTCGGCATCAGACCGGCCGACGTGCTTCGTTCTCTCGCCTTGCGCTCGCTGTGCGTGTTGTGCCAGGGGGCGCAGCGCGGGGTCGACGTAAGCGCTTCCGAGTGGAGCAAGTTCTTCCTTCTGGAAGATGCGGCGCGCCAGTCCGCCGACATGATCAATGGCATGGTCGAAGAGATCGTCGCATGAGGCGGCGACTGCTGATCACGGCGCGTGACGCGGCCGCGGCCTTGCACCTCATCGAGATCAGTCGGTACGCCGTCCAGCACGGCGATCTCGATCTCGCGGTCGTCACACAGATGCCGGCCGCTCGGTATTTCCAGCGAGCCGGAATAGGATCGGCGACGGTGAATCTCGGCGCCGCGCACAGGCCGGACGACGCCACCGGCTCGGCCCTCCTGGAGGAAGCCCGTCGTGTGCTGGACCGTTATCGACCGGATGCGATCCTCTGCGGTCTGTCGACGCCGTTCGATGGCGGGATCGACGAGGCCGTCCAGGCAGTGCATGGCGGTCCCACGGCGGTCATGCAGGATTTTTGGGGAGAAGCGAATACCTTCTTTGGCGGCAAAGCGGACGTATACCTCGCGCTGGACGAGGAGGGAGTCAATCTCACCCGGTCCCGGTTCGATCTGAATGCGGTGGCAATCGGCTCCCCGCGCCACGCCGCATACGCGCACATTGACATAATCAGCGCGCGAAACGAGGCGCGCGCGTCGGTCGGCCTTGCCGCGGACTCCCAGGTCATAGGTTTTTTCGGACAGGCGCTGCACAATCTCGAGGGCTATATCCGAACCCTGCGCGCCTGGGTGGCGGCCACGAACGGACTGCCCAGGAGCGTTCACCGGGCGTTTCGGCCGCATCCGCGGCAATCCGAAAAAGAGCGCGAGCTGACGATTTCGCTCCTGCGTGATTTCGGCCTCGACTGCATTCTGCTGGATCACCCGGATGTCGAAAGGTCCCTGCTGGTCTGTGACGTGGTATGCAGCGCCTTTTCGAATTGCACCTATGACGTTGCTTATCTCAATTACTTCTCTCCGTATCCAATCATCACGCCGGTATCATTGTTTTTCGATGCGGAGATCGTCGATTACTTCCGAAAGATGGTCCGGCTCGACGAGTTTCCATATCTGAAGGCCGGACTCGTGCTTTCGGTAGATCACGCTCACGATCTGGAGGAGGTCCTGTCGCTCGCGCTGACCGACGACGTGAAGACGCGCTATTGGAGCGCCGCCAAGCATCTCGCGAATCCGGCCGAGGCTCCACGACGCGCGTTGGAGGTTATTGACGGACTCGTCAAAGGGCAGTCGGTCTGACCACGCGTATTGTGTCCGCAGACTACTCCTACCCGGGCCTCAAGGCGCGGTTTGTCGCGCTGGATGTGACACGGGAGGTTCTCGATCCGAGCATCGATGGCTGGCTGGCCTGGCCGGCCGTGAAGCGCAGGGTCTGGAACGCCGTCCGGCGCCACCACGAGGGTGCCACCGGGACCGGCCCCGCGGCACCGGGCAAGGTCGCCGTCCGATTCCTCGCGGGCCTGGCTGAGATCCTGCGTCACCTTTTACTGCCGGCCCGGCGTACGGTCGCCGTGCTGTACTCGCCACGGCAGTCCCGCCGTGCCGACGGCACGATGGTCCATCCTCATCTCGACACGCTGGTTCACCATGAACGATCGGTGCTGCATTGCGCCTATGGCTGGGGCGGCAGTCGCGCCTCGGTTGGCAGGGGATACGTCGCGGAGCACGGTATCGCCGCGGTCGTGGCGATTGCCGCCCGCGTGGTTGCAAGAAGCCCGTCCGTCCGGGGCACCGCGGCGAAGCTGGCGCTATCCATTGCGGCGACGTTCCCCGGGGCCGCCGGTGCGGCCGGGCGCGAGGTCATTGCCGATCAGCTGGCGCGATTTCTCGTTCGGAAATGGCTATACAAGTTGCTGTTCGCGCGCAGTGGCGTGCGCGCCGTGGCGGTGACCGACGCGGGCGGCAAGACCGGCGAGATCGCCGCGGCGAAGTCCCTCGGGCTGCCGGTCGTCGAGGTGCAGCACGGTATGTTCAGTCACGACGAGCCGGATTACGCCTGGGTCCGCGCGCATCGCGACCTTGGCAGGGCGATGCCGCTGCCCGATGCGATCATCGTCTTCGGCCCGTTGTGGAAGCGCGAGCTCGTGCGCAACGGCTATTGGCGTGACGAGGAGTTACTGCTCGCGGACAATCCGGTCCTGGCATCGTATCGCCGCAGCCCACCCGTGCGGCGGCGGGAGCCGGAATCCCCGCTGATCGTCCTGTTCGCCACCCAGTGGTACGTGCGGTCCGATGCCGTCGCGTTTCTGAACGCGGCGCTCGATCTGCAGCGGAGGAGCGGATCGCGGGTGTTCCAGTTGCGCATCAAGCTGCATCCCGCCGAGCTTACAGCGGAGCGCGACTATGCCGCGCTCTCGGAGACGTTTCCTGAGGATTGCATGCTCGCGCCCGCCGCGACGGAGGCCTTTGCCGAGATCCTGCAGGCCGACCTCGTCGCCGGGTACACATCGATGATGCTGCTGGAGGCGATCGGCCTGGGGGTGCCGGCGCTGAGCATCGCCGGGGGCGCTGGCAAGGAGGGCTTCTGCACGGCATTCGGCATCGACGAGCTTCGGGACGTTGTGCCCGAGGTCGACACGCCGGCACGATTCCTCGAACATCTCCGCGCCATGTCGCAGGCGGAGGCGTGGCGCGCGGCGCGCGCGGCCGCGGAGAGAGCCGCCGTGACGATCTACACCCTGGGCGGACGCACCGTCGAACAGACCTTCATCGATGCGACCGGTGTCCGCCCCTAAGTTGCCGGTGATGGTGGTCGCCCAGCGCCCCTCGGACTACGTCGAGATGCGCCGCTGCGCCCTCGCGCTGGCCGCGCGCGGGCATCGCATCGAATTCGTCTACAAGAGGTTGCGGCGCGGATCCGAGGACGAGGACAGGATCCTCGCCGAGGGCCGGGGATACGCCGCGGCCGGCACCTTCGAGCGGTTTCTCGTACTGGGCGAGGAGCCGCCGCGCGCCATTGCCGCGGCGCCGGCGAACGCGGCGGACGCGGGAGTGACGCGGCGCATCGGCCCGTTCAAGCTCGCGGTGCGGGCGATCTTCCGGATCCCGATCGTCTACGACCTGAGGCATGCGATCCGCTCGCTGATGGGCACGCTCCGGCTGTACCTGCGGTCGATGAGGGAGTTCGAACGGATGATCGCCGAGTCCGGCGCGCGGCTGCTGATCCTGCCCGAGGACGTCGTCGGCGCGTTCTCGCCGCTGCTCATCAAGGCGGCGCATCGCCGCGGCGTCCCGAGCCTGATCCTGCCCTATACCATCGCCAACCAGCAGGAGGCGTTCAAGAGCCTCATGGGTCAGCGGCATTACCAGCGCGACTTCCTGCCGAACCGCATCGCCGCGGCGCTCTTTCCCCGCTGGGTCATGACGCAGGACGGGATCTCGCTCGTCCGCCTGCCGGCCTGGCACATCCTCGGCCAGGAGATCACGCGCACCACGCCGCCGGACCCGTGGATGATGAACAGCGGCTACGCGAACGTCATCGCGGTAGAGAGCGAGGCGATGCAGGACTACTACCGCGCGGCCGGCATACCGCAGTCGAAGCTGCGTGTCGTCGGGGCGATCTATGACGATGAGCTCGCGGCCTACAAGGCGAACCGGGCTGCGGAACGCGCGCGCCTTCTTCAGCAGTTCTCGCTGGACAGCGAAAGACCGATCCTGCTGGTGGGCGGTTGCCCGGATCAGACCCGATCGTGTCCGCCCGGCTTCGAGTTCGCGGACATCGACGATTTCATCGACCGGCTCTTCGACGCGGTGTCGGCGCTGGCGTCCGACTACACGATCGTGTTCCGCCCGCATCCCAACTACGGTCGCATGGGCGAGCGGCTGGCCGCGAAGGGGTGGGCGGTGTCCACCATGGACACCGCACGCCTGGTCGCGCTTGCCGACGCCTACGTGGCATTCGCCTCGGCGACGATACGCTGGGCCATCGCCTGCGCGATCCCGGTCGTCAACTATGACGTCTTTCGCTATGCCTACGGCGATTTCGAGCGCGTCGAGGGCGTCGTCAACGTACAGTCGTACGCGGACTTCGTGCGCGCCCTGCAGGACCTGCATACCGGGTCCGATCGCCTGGCTAATTGGCAGCGGCGGGCGGAGGCGGGCGCGGGGCGCTGGGGCAAACTCGACGGCGGGTCGGTGAACCGCATCGAGGCCCTGATTGGGGAGCTGGCGTCGCTGAACCCCGTGCCGCGGGCCACCCATTGAGCATCCACGTCAGAATCTGGAAACGAGCAGAGGAGTCAGCATGAAGACCAAGGTCGCCATCGTCGGAGCCGGTTCGATGGCCCGCGAGCACATCCGGGCGTTCAGGGGCATCGAGGGAGTCGAGGTCGCCGGCATACACAGCCGGACGCGCAAGCGCGCCGAGGACCTGGCCGCGGAGTTCGGGATCCCGTGTGTCGCGGACGATATCGCCGCATTGAAGCGGGAAAGCGATGCCGATCTGGTCGTGGTCGCCGTGCCCGAGCTGGCCGCCAACAGCGTCAGCAAGGCCTGCTTTGCCCAGCCCTGGGCCGTGCTGCTGGAGAAGCCGGCGGGCTATCATCTCGGCGACGCGCGCGACATCGCCGCCGCCGCGGCCGGCCGCACCCAGCCCGTGATGGTGGGGTTCAACCGGCGATTCTATTCGAGCAGCCTGGCCGTCGCCGCCGACATCGGCAGCCGCGACGAGCGACGCTTCATCCACGTGCAGGACCAGCAGAGCTTCGCGGAGGCCCGCCGATACCACCACCCGGAAGAGGTGGTGCGCAAGTTCATGTATGCGAACTCCATCCACGTCATCGATCTGATCCTGTACTTCGGCCGTGGCAGGCCGGTCGAGGTCAACCCGATCATGCCGTGGCGGGGCGAGGCCACCGAGGTCATGCTGACGCATATCCGATTCGACAGCGGCGACGCGGCGCTGTACGAAGGCCTGTGGCAGGGGCCGGGACCCTGGGCATGCACGGTCTCCACGCCCAGCCGCCGCTGGGTCATGCAGCCGCTGGAGCGGGCGATGTTCCAGAACGCCGGCGAGCGCAAACAGAATCCGGTCGATCCGGATCCGGTCGACACCGAGTTCAAGGCGGGTTTCCGCCGCCAGGCGCAGGAGGTCATCCGCCGGGTGCGCGGCGAGCCGAGTGCGGCCATCGGCATCGACGAGAGCCTGCGTACGATGGAGCTCATCCATCGGATGTTCGGCGAGTGACGGGCCGCGGGCCGGGGACCGCGCGTGCAGCCGCCGCCGCTGGGTGTGGAAACGGTCGCGGGGCGCACCGTCGTGTCCGGTTTCGGGCGTCCGATGGGCCTGGCGGCCGGCACCGATGGCAGCATTTACGTCGCCGACATGGACCTGCACGCGATCGCGCGCCTTACTCCGGATCTCGGCAGGTGCACGTGGCTGGGCCTCGAGGGGGATGGATGGCGCGACGGTGCGCCGTTGACGAGAGGCACGCTGCAGCGGGCGGCGGCGCGAGAGCCGGCGATGCTCGACGGTCCGCATTCGGTCGCGGTGCTGCCCGACGGTGCCTGCTGGATCGTCACCTATTACCGGCCATCGCTGGCGCTGTACGATGCCGGCGGCGTCCGCCGCGCATGCCACACGTCCATCGCGGATCTCGGCCCGCTCCAGGGGCCTGCAACGGCGCGGTTCGACAGTCGCGGAAGGCTGCTGCTGACCGAGTACAGGATGAATGTCGTCGCGGTGATCGGTGCGGATGCGGTACCCTTCGTGACCATGGGCGGCGCCGACCCGGTTCGGCCGGGTACGCTGTTCGACCGACCACACATGACCACGGAACTGGGGGATGGGAGCCTGGTCGTCGCGGATACGTGGAATCATCGGCTGCAGCGCTTCGACGCGCAGGGGCGGCGACAGGCGGTGCTCGAGAGTAGGGAAGGATGGCGCGCCGACGGCGGCATCGAGACCGACGAAGGATTCATGACGCCGGTTGCGGTGGCAGCGAGCGGTGACGGCCGCCTGCTGGTGACCGACTGGGGCGGGTCGCGGCTGATGTGGTTCGACGAGCGTGGTGAGTTGCTGGAGGTTCGCGACGACCTCCGGCTCGATAAACCGTACGACGCGCAGTTCCTGCACGACCGGCTCGTCGTCGCCGATTCCCACCACGGTCGGATAATCATCCTGAGGGACTACTGAATGGCGGTGCCGCTGGTCGTCCTTGGTGCCTCGGGGCACGCCCGCGTCGTCATCGACGCCGCGCGGCGCTCCGCGGCATTCGATCTGCTCGGGGTCGTCGATCCCAACACGCCGGCGGGCACCACGCTCGATGGCCTGCGCAGCCTCGGGGGCGAGGAATGCCTGCCGGAGATCGCGGCCAGGGTCGACGGACTGGCGGCGATCATCGCCATCGGCGACAACGCCGTCCGTGCCCGGGTGGAGGACAAGGTCCTCGGCCTGGTACCGCGGATCCGGTTTGCCGCCGTGATGCATCCGGCGGCCGTGATCGCCGAGGACGTCACGATCGCCGACGGCAGCTTCATCGCCGCGGGCGTGACGATCAATTGCGGCGCGAGAGTCGGTCGCCATGCCGTGATCAATACCAACGCGTCGGTCGATCACGACACCTTCATCGGCGATTTCGCCTTCGTCGGGCCCAATGCGGCCCTTGCCGGCGGTGTGAGCGTCGGCCGCATGAGCCTGATCGGGATAGGGGCCAGCGTCATACAGGGCATACGCATCGGAGACCGGGCGATCATCGGCGCGGGCGCCGCCGTCGTCGACGACATCGGCGGCGACTGCCTCGCGGTCGGGGTGCCGGCCAGGGTGGTGAAGAGCCGGGCGGACCTGCCGATCGCTCCGGGCCGCTGAGCGGCGCTTCGTGCTGCACCGGGTTCCGGTGCACGACAAATGAACGTGAACAAGGGGCTGAAGAAGGCACTACTGATCGGTGTGGCGGCGATTGCCGTGGTCGTCATCGCGACGGCGGCGATACGACAGCAGCGTGCGGTCCGGGCATGGAGCGCGGAGCACGAGTGCCATGTCATCGACGGCGCCAACACCACCATCGACCGACCAGGAGTCTATTGTCTGTTGTCCGACGTCGAGATCGGCAAGGCGGGCATCGACATCGACGCCTCCAACGTCTTGCTGGATCTTCACGGCCACAGGCTGGCTCGCGATGCGAGTCAATCGGCTGCAGAGCCGGCAATCACGATTGGCGACGTTGCCGATGTGCGGATAAGAAACGGCACGATCGAGGACGTCCATATCGGGATCACGGCGCGCAGGGCCGAGAAGCTCACCATCGAGTCGATGCGATTCGCGAACATAGGCTATATCGCGGCGATCGTTGCGGACGGTAAGCAGGTGGCGCTGCTGAACAACGTCGTCGAGCGGGTCGGCTACGACGATGTCTCCATGCTGCCGGAGGATTCCGGCGCCTATGCCATAGGGTTCAACGTTCGGGCAGAGGACGCCCTGATCCGGGGCAACACATTCCAGGACATCCGGCGGCAGCCTGTTTCCGAGCGATCCGTGGGGGAAGGGGTCGCGGTGATCGTCAGCAGCGGTTCAAGGGCGATCCGCATCGAGAATAACACCGTGGATCTCGTGCCCGAGGCGGTGCCGGGGAGTATCGGGATCTGGGTGGGTGTCGACTCCTCCAGCGAGATTCGCGCCAACCTCTTTCGAAACGTGGAGCGAGGGATAGCCGGCCGCGAGGCGAGCGCTCGGATCGAGGCCAATCGCTTCGTCTTCGATGCGAAGCCGGCCAGCGCGGAGACGTATGGTGTCTACCTCGTCCATGCCGATGGGACCTCGCGCATCGCCGACAACGTCATCTCGGGCTATGCTCGGCCGGTCACGGGCACGGGCCGCGACGGAAAGACGCCGCTCGAGATGCCCAACAACTCGATTCAATAACCGGCCGGCGGCGAGTTCGGAGACGTCACGGCGGTATTCGACCATATCGTGAGCAGTTCGCCTTGCATCAAGAGAGGGATGGACGTTGCCGCCGCGGCGGTCGGTCTGGTGCTGTTCGCCGTTCCGATGCTCGCGGTCGCGGCCGCGATACGCGTCAGCATGGGCAGCCCGGTCCTCTTCCGGCAGCAGCGGCCCGGGCGGGGCGGCGCGTCGTTCGAGCTGCTGAAATTCCGTACGATGCGGCCGCCGCTGTCGAGCGATCGGGCCACGGACGACGACGGGGTGCGGGTCACGGCGCTCGGCGCGTTCCTGCGC
>CAZTPK010000006.1:0-17338 GCA_964614765.1 uncultured Gammaproteobacteria bacterium | reverse complement strand
CGTTGGCGAAGCCCAGGGCGCGGGCGTATTCGCCGCGCTCGGCGAACTCCTGCGGATGAACGAACCGGGCGCCCGGCAGGTGCGCCCGGCTGGGCTGCAGGTACTGGCCCAGGGTCAGCATGTCGCAGCCGTGTCCGCGCAGGTCTTCCATCACCTGCCTGACCTCGCCGATCTCCTCCCCCAGACCCAGCATCAGTCCGGATTTCGTCGGTATCGAGCCCTGCTCCTCCTTGAAGCGCTGCAGCAGCCGCAGCGACCACGTGTAATCGGCCCCGGGGCGAACCTGCCGATACAGGCGCGGCACGGTCTCCAGGTTGTGATTGAAGACGTCCGGAGGCGCGCGGCGCAACGCCGTGAGGGCGGCGTCCATGCGGCCGCGAAAGTCCGGGGTGAGGATCTCGATGCGGATCCCGGGGCTGGCGGCGCGCACCGCCTCGATGCAGTCGGCGAAGTGTCCGCCGCCGCCGTCGCGAAGGTCGTCGCGGTCCACGGAGGTGATGACGACATAACGCAGGCCCATCTTCGCGACGGTCTGCGCCAGACGCGCGGGCTCCGCCGCGTCGAGCGGCAGCGGCCTGCCATGGGCCACGTCGCAGAAGGGGCAACGGCGGGTGCAGATGTCGCCCATGATCATGAAGGTGGCGGTCCCGTGCGCGAAGCATTCGCCGAGATTCGGGCAGGCGGCCTCCTCGCATACGGTGTGCAGCCTCTGCGCGCGCAGCAGCTGCCTGAGCGCGGTCACCTTCGGGTCGGTAGGCGCCCGTGCGCGGATCCAGTCCGGTTTGCGCGGCAGCGGCCCAGTCGTGACGGCCACCTTGACGGGAATACGGGCGACCTTCTCGGCGCCGCGCATCGGGCGCCCCGGCTCCTTACGCGTGGTCCTCTCGCTCATCCGCCCCCCTTTCCGGCACCGCTCGGTGCCAACGATGCAACCTCCGGACCGGCCGGCGCCATCCCATCGATCCCCAGCCGCTCGTCCAGCGCACGCAACAGACGCTCGCCGAACTCCGGCACGCCGATGCGCACCCCCTCCTCGCGCAAACTGCTCACCCGCAAGCCCGCGTAGCCACATGGATCGATGCGGGTGAACGGCTCCAGGTCCATGTCGACGTTGACGGCGAGCCCGTGATAGCAGCATCCGTGGCGGACGCGGAAGCCCAATGCCGCGATCTTGCCGCCCCGCGCGTATACGCCCGGGGCACCCTGGCGTCTGGAGGACGCCACGCCGAGCCCGGCGAGCGCATCGATCGCGGCCTGCTCGGTGCGCCAGACGAGGTCCTTCACACCAAGCCGCCGGCGCTTGAGATCCAGCAGCAGATAGGCCACCAACTGGCCCGGGCCATGGTACGTCACCTGGCCGCCGCGGTCGCTGTGCACCACGGGGATCCCGCCGGCGTCCAGAACGTGCTCCGGCCGCCCCGCCAGTCCCAGGGTGTAGACCGGCGGATGCTCCAGCAGCCATACCTCGTCCCCGCCCCCCGCGTCCCGCGCGTCGGTGTATTCGCGCATCGCCTGCCAGACCGTCTCGTAGGCCTGCCGGCCCAGTCGGCGCACGACGGTCTTCATAGCACCATCACGATGCGCGTTTCGCTGGTCAGATCGCGGTAAATCGCGTCGAGCTGGCTGCGACTCTTGGCCTCGATGGTAACGGTGACGGAGATGAAGCGTCCGCCACGGCTCTCACGCGAGCGCAGGGCGCCCTCGCCGAGATCGCCGACGTGGCGTCGCACGATCTGAGCGACGAAGGCATCGAAGTCCTCTGCCCAGTATCCCATCACCTTGATGGGATACTGGCAGGGAAAGACCATCTCTGATTCGCGGCGCCCATTCATTCCATCGGTTTCCGTTTGCCTTCGTATTGCCCCGCGGCGGCGCGGCGGTCGGGACCGGCCCTCGGGGCGGTGGGCGGGGGCGCTCCGCGTCCCGCGCCTTGGCCGCCGAGGAGCTGCGCGCGCTGCCGGCCCGTCACCATGATGCCAGAACCAGCGGGGCGATCTGAGTGAAGCGTCGTCTGGTTCACAGTACCCATGGCGGCCGGATAGTAAACAAGACCTTTCACTTCATGTTATCGTAGTAACCACGTGGTTATTCGATACCGCGAACCGGATCGTCCGTCGCCAGCGATGGCCCAGAGGTAGAAGCGCAGGTAAGCGCGTAAACCCCAGCGAGACCCCGACGAAACAATAACTTAGATATTGGGCGACCGGAAGATGACCACCGCGGCGAACGCCGGTGGCAACATCGTCCATGTTAGTCGGGGACCGAGTGCATGTTGCCGGCAGCGGGATGCGGTCGGGCGCAGGGGCCGTCGACGACCCGCGTCCTCGCCATGCATCCATACCCGTCGCGACGGCCCCAGGGCCAGCCGCGCCGCGGGGAGGACATGCCTTCAGGGTGGGCTAAGTCGGCCGGGAAGTCCGGCTCCAGCTTGTTCACGATAAGGAGGTCGAGACTGGAACGTAGGAGTGCCCAGGATGTTGGATACCGAGTTTTGCCGGCAGATTCTCAAGCTGCCGGAACCATGGGTGGTCGAGGACGTGCGCGTGGACAAGCCATCCAACCGCATCGACGTCCGGATCGGCATGCCCCGACACAAGCGCTCCCTCTTCGGCCGCCAAGCGAAATGTCCGCGCTGCCATCGCGCCCTGCCCGAGACGGGCGCCGGTCAGCGTGTCCTCAGGCACCTGAACATGGGTGAGATGCGTACCTACCTCACCGTGCCGGCCACGGCGGCGGAGGGCGGCGCGAACGACTGCGGATGCCGACGGCCGTGGAGCAATCCCGGATCGCGCTTCACCCAGGAGATGGAACGCCAGGTCGTCGAGGGCCTGCACCTGCTGGGTTCGGTCGACGCCGTTGCCAAGCTGTTCCTGGTCAACGCCGCCGACGTTCGCGAGATCAATGCACAGCACCGCATCATCGATTTCGACAAGCCCGCACCCGCACCCACCCACGCCGTCGCCTACGCCCAGGCGCATTTCAGCGACGGGGGACTGGAGGTCGCCTACATCGACGAGGAGGACTACAGCACCGCACCCGCGGCACCGCCACCCGCACCTCCGAAGGAAAGCCAGGAGGCCGTGCCGGCGGAATCCGATCCGGTCTGGCAGCGTCTCATCGATCATTCCGCGCACGCGAGCCTGCAGTCGTTGGGGCTCAAGATGCTGCTCGAGCAGATCCGGCTCAGCGTCGCCGGCAACCCCTCGGAGACCTCGCGCCTGGCGGCCGCCCGCATCCTGCGCCAGTACTTCGTCAAGCACTGGCGTCGCAGCCAGACGGAGCTCGCGTCGCTGCTGAGCGAGGCGCGCGCGCAGCCGGGTACGCGTCCGGCCCAGGGGCCGGCAAAGCCGGTCATCGAGCCGCCGCCGGAGACCGACCCGGGCTGGCAGTACCTCATCGAGGGACGCATACCCGTCCATGCCGAGGCCATCGGGCTGAAGATGCTGATTGAGCGCCTGCGCCTGACGCTGGGCTCACGCCCCTCCGCCGAGAGCCGCATCGCCGGCGCCCGCATCCTGCGCGAATTCTTCGTCAAGCACCGGGCCCGCCATCAGGCCGAGCTGGCACAGGTCGTCGCCGCCGGCAAGGCTCACACGCAGCGCACGGCCACCCCGGCGCGCCCGCAGACGAGCGCGGTCGTCGAAGTGCCGCCCGAGACCGCGCGCTGCTGGCAGCTCCTGATCGACGGTCAGCTGGAGATCCAGAGCTCCGCCGTGGGACTGACCATGCTGCTGGAGCGCATCCGGCTGACGATCGGTCGCGTGCCCTCCCCCGCCGCCCGCCTCGCGGCTGCCCGGGTGCTGCGCCAGTATTTCGAGAAGTACCGCAGCCGCCACGAGGCGGAGCTGAAGCTGCTGGTCGCCGAGGATACGCTCTACCATCCGGACAGCAGCGGCCAGGTGGTGGAGTTCGTCGAGGTGCCGCCTGAGAACCATCCGAGCTGGGACAAGCTGATACGCGGCGAGCTGCAGATCCGCACCGAGGCGCTGGGTCTGAAAATGCTGCTGGAACGGGTTCGCCTGTCGCTGGGGTCCGAACCCACGGAGGCGCTGCGACTCGCCGCGGCGCGCGTGCTGCGGCAATACTTCATCAAGCATCGCAGCCGCCACCGCGCCGAGCTCGAGCAGATCAAGGCAGCCTAGGGAAGGAGACCTCATGTTCGGGATCACGAGCCCGCAGCCCCCGACCGCGCCTCTCGCCAGCGTCAGCGGCCGCCTCGTAACGGTCGCCGAGGCCGCGGCCGCGATTCGTCAGGGACGGGTACTCTGGATCGGCGGCGACGAGACGCTGCTGCGCCAGCTTCCCACCGGCCACTGGATAGGCGGATCGATCCCCTACTTCGTGGCGCAGAATGGCGGGGAGACGAGCCGCGAGCGCGTGTTCTGCTCGGAGCTGCCGCCCAGTATCGCCACGGGCATCGACATACGCTTCTACGACCTCGACACCATCAGCCGTATTGCCGTGGAGGCGCCCGAGAACGGTTTCACCATCCTGCTGATTCCGGCTACCAGCGAGCTGCATCTGAGCTACGCTCAGAATGCGCCCGGCTACGAGGAGATGTTCCTGAAGCCGATCGCAGGCTGGGTCACGGGCGTCCACCTCGACGACCTCGGCCGGTCCCACCCGGTCGTATACAACGGCAAGACCGGCGAGGCCTCGCGCGAGCGCGGTATGGTCATGCACGTCGCGCTGCGGCCGGAGAAGATCGCCCAGATCGGCATCGTGAATACCTTCCGGCAGGGAAACGGCGACACCCTGGTCTTCAATGAGACCGGCTTCACCGCCAACCGCTGCGAGGTCAACGGGGTGGAGCGCAATTTCGCCGAGTACGTGCGCGAACAGAAGATCGACCAGCGCCTGCCGCTGGTGGCGGACTACTCGGGCACGATGATCAACGTTGGACTGCAGCGCGTCGACGAGCGCGGCGACGAGGTGTCGTTTTACGCGCCGGTCTTCAAGGGCATCCGTTACCGGTTTGCCGCGCCGGTCGAGAATTACGTCGAGGCGTTCCAGTCTGCGATACCGAAGCTGGAGCAGCCGGTGGTGTTCAGCTGCAATTGCGTCCTGAACTACCTGTACTCGGAACTGGAAGGGAAGCACACTGCGCACATGACCGGCCCGATGACCTTCGGCGAGATCGCCTACCAGCTCCTGAACCAGACCATGGTCTACCTGACCGTCGAGGACGCCTGAACGTGAGCGCTAGCCCCGAGAACGTAGGCGCGCCTCCTTTCGATGCCGGCCCGCTCCCCCCTCGGCCCATTTCCATATCGATGATTGGCGTCAGCGCCGATGACCGGCGCCAGCTCCTGGATACCTTCGAGGAGATCCCCGACGACCGGATCCTCTACCGGCCGGTCGCCCTGCATCAGCGCCCCGACATCCTGCTCGTCAACGCCGACGACGCCCGTTCGCTGGCGACATGGGTGCGCTACCGCAATTACGCCCGCCAGTTGGGCGCGGAACCGCCGAGCGTCGTCATCTCCAGCGACCGGACCTTTGACACTGCACATTACCAGCTCGCCAGTCCGCTGGATGGCCGCGCGGCGCTGCGGCTTTTCAATCGCATCGTCAGCGAACGGCTGACGGTGAAGGAGATCGAGGCTCCGCAACGCCCGCCGCTGTCGGTGGTGTACTCACCGCCGCTCGAGGAGACAGCCCTGCCGCCTCGCCTGCTCGACATGAATGCGTCGGCCGACGAATCCTTGCCGCTCGCCTCGGCCGCCAACGACATGGTCGCGCCCGACGTCGATCTGAACGTCGCGGCGGTGCGCGCCCTGGTCATCGACGACAGCCTCCCGGTTCGCATCCAGATGAAACAGGCGCTGCAGCCGCTGGGCTGGCAGGTGGATTTTGCCGAGAGCGGCGAGGCGGCCCTGCCGTTCCTGGACAACAACGACTACAACATCATCTTCGTCGACACGATCATGCCGAACATGGACGGTTACGAAGTCTGCCGCTACGCCAAGGCGGGGCGCGCGAAGGACGTGCCCGTAGTGATGCTGACCAGCGCCTCCAGTCCTGCCGATCGGGTGCGGGGCAGACTCGCGGGTTGCGACACCTACCTGATCAAGCCGGTCACTCCGCAGGTCCTGCGCCAGCTGCTGGAGCAGTATCTCTCGGTGCGCTAGGCGAACGGACGCGATGGCAGCCGGGCGCATCGTGACGTTCGCGCATCATCTCCGCCGTTCGAGCCCGCGGGTGGCCGCAGCGGCTTGGGGTTCCCTCGCATGAGCACGGCCGATGCCGGATTGCTGCTGGCGGCCGAGGTTCAGGGTCCTGCGCGCCGGGAGCGCCGGTTCGGCTTTCGCATCGGGGGCACGGGTTTCCTCGTTCCGGCCGGCGTGGTGAGCGAGATCGTGCAGAACCCGGTCATTCATCGCATGCCCTGGCGGACGCCGCACCTGCGCGGACTCCTCAGTCACCGCGGCAATGTCGTCCCGGTGTTCGATCTGTCCGCCCTGTTTCACGCGGTGGTGCGCAGTGAAACCAGCACCTACCTGCTGATCCTCGACAGCGGCGAACGCGCGGGCGGCGTCATCGTAGACACCTTGCCGGCCATGCTTGCCTGCGAGACCGATGAGCATCCCGATTTCAGCGGATTGCCCTCGCCGCTGTCCGATACCGTGCAGGGCACCCGCGTCGCCGCAGGGGAGCGCTGGTTCGAACTGGACCACATGGCGTTGTTCTCGGCGCTCGCGCGCATGCACGCGGCCTGACGCCGGAATCGAAGACCCGCTGCGTACGGGACGGCAAGAGACCCGCGAGAGGCTGTAACGGCAATGAAGTCCGCAAGATGGTCGGTCCGCGCGCGCCTCGTCGCCCTGGCGCTTACGCTGCACGTCGTCGGCCTGCTCCTGGGAGTCGCGCTGATGCACCGCACGGGCGGCACGCCGGCCCGCCCCGCCGACGCCCTGCCGGAGATCGCCGTCTTCGCGCTGGGCGCAATCGCGGTCTGCCTCGTTGCGGTAATGGCGATCCGCAGGTGGCTCGCGCCGCTGGATCGCCTGCGGGTCACCCTGCAGCGCGTAAACGAGGGCGACATCGACGTCCGCGCCGCGGTTCACACCGGCGATGAGTTCGAGGCCCTTGGGTCGGGTATCGACAACGTCATCGCGCAACGCTGCAGCACGCTGCAGATCGAGGGAGAAAGCGATCGGCTCCACCAGTCCGTCGGCGCGATGACGCAGGCGGTCGCGCGCATGGCCAGGTACGATCTCAGCGTCCACTTCCCGGTCCGCAACGATGCCACTGGACCGATCGCCGAGGCGCTGAACACCCTCATCGGCGACACCGCAGCCGTGCTTCGCAACGTAACGGAGGTCGCCACCAACGTTGCCGAGACCACCAACCTCATCAAATCCCAGTCCGATCACATTGTCATGCTGGCCCGCGCCGAGCGCGAGAACCTCGAGGAATGCGTCAATGATCTGGAGGTGGCGGCCGACTCTCACAGTCACATCGCGCGCATGGCGACCGCCTGCGCGGAGGCGGGAGAAAAGGCTCTCATGGCCACGCGGATTGCGCGCGTTTCCGTCCAGAACAACGCGTCGGGTTTTCAATCCATACGCGCGACGCTGGCCGACACCGAACGGCGCGTGCGGCTGCTGCTGGACCGATGCCAAGAGATATCCGGAGCGGTCAACCTCATCAGCCATCTCACCGAGCGCACGCACATACTCGCGCTGAACGCGAGCATGCACGCCTCCGCGGTGGGCGACGCCGGACGCAGCTTCAGCGCGGTGGCCGACGAGATGCAGCGCCTGGCCGAGAACACCCGCGAAATGGCCGCCCAGATCAGCGGCATCGTGCAAAGCGTGCAGGCGGACACCGCCGACACCGTTAATTCGCTGCAGTTGTTGAGCGCGCACGTGCAAAGCGGTACCGAACTGGTCGATCGCAGCGGCCGAGACATGCAGGTCACCGAGGAGGCGGCGGGCAACCTGGTGGATCTGATCCACAAGATCGCGGCCGCGGCGGCCACCCAGAGACAGATCAGCGCAACCATACGCCAGCGCACGACGGCGATCATCGAGAACGTGAGCCGCACCGGCGCCTATCTGCTAGGGCAGGCCGAGCACACCGACAACCTCGCCGAGCAGGCGATGGCGCTGGTCGAATCGGTAAGTGCCTACCGGCTGCCGGAGGAGGACGATGACACCTCTTCACCGGCATGATCCGCGCGCCGCAGGCGCCGAGGGCATTCCGTGCCACTGCACGCCACGACGGATGGTGGCGCGCGGCATATGAGCAATCCCAGCCGCGACGTCGTTCGCATGCTGCAGGAGGAACTGCAGGAGATTTCGGCGGGCCTCCTCTCTCCTCCGCTCGAGACGGGGGATACCCCCGCGCAGGCGCTGCGCGACCTGTCACGGCGCCTGCACCGTCTGGCCGGGATGGCGCGTGCCCTCGGCCTGGCCGGTCTGCGACGCGCGATCGAGCATGCGCAGGCCAACGTGCGGGCATGGCTGACCCAGCAGCATCCCAGCGCGGCACCGCAACAGCTGTGGCGGTTGATGGTGGAATGGCCTTTGGAGGTCAACCGCTACCTCGAGCGAATCGAGTCGCCGGATTCGATCGCCCTCCTCTGTAATTTCCTCGGCAACCGGGACTGGCTGCGGCCGTTGCCGCCCGCGGAATTCGAGATCCTCTCGCTGGAGCATCACGCACAGGAACCGGCTCTGCCCCCGACGGGTGCCGAGGAGCCGCTGTCGCTGAAGATCCCCGAAGACGTCTCCCCCTCGATGGTGGTCGAGCTGTTACAGGAGGTCCCGGACCTGACCGAGCGGCTGGCCCGCCTAGTCGACACATGGGGCGAAGGCGGCAAGACCGCTCACAGCCTGATGGAGGCGCAGCGCGTCGCGCACGCGATAAAGGGCGCGGCCAACACGGTCGGCATCCGCGGCATCGCGCGATTCACGCACGTGCTGGAGGACGTGCTTGCCCACGAGGTTCACTCGCCGACGCAATCCCGGGCCCTGCGTTCGCTGGTCGCGCGCGCCGTCGCCTGCCTGCACCAGATGAGCGACGCCCTGCTCGGTCGCGCTTCCGTCCCGGCCGATGCGGCCGCGATACTCGCGGCCATGCAGGCGCACCTCGACGGCCTGGCCGCCGACAGCCAGGCGACGGAGGCCAGCCATGTCGAGGGCACAAGGTCCGGCGGCACGGGCGCCGTCGCGGAGGTCGAGGACGGCCTCGCCGCCGTGTCTGCCCTGCCACCGTCCGGCATCCGGATCAATCCGGCACTCATCGACGAGGTGTTCCGGCTCGCCGGTGAATGCACGGTGTCGGTGAATCACATGCGCGATGAACTGCAGCGGACCCGCCAGCTCGCGCAGGAACTGGCGCGGCGTGTGGCGGCGGCGCGGGAGCCGGTGCAGGCGCTGCTCGCGATACGCGCGTCCGGAGGACCGGAGCGCGGGGCCGCGGCCGCGGCATTGGCGCCTGTCAAGCAGCAGGACCTGCGCGAGGCCATCGCCGATGCGTTGATCCTCGACGAGGACTTGCAGTCGCAGATTCGCCTCATCGAGGAACGTCTCAACGCCCACGAACGGCTGAACGAGGAGCTGCGCGGACGTGTCAGGCAATGCCGCATGATGCCGGCCGCGGAGATCGTCCCCAGGCTCAAGCGGGCGGTTGCGCAGGCCGCCAGCCTGGCGGGCAAGGAGACCGAGATCGCGGTCGCCGGCAGTCATACCCTGGTCGATACCTACATACTCAACGGGGTGGTGGACCCGCTCATGCACGCCCTGCGCAACGCGGTCGACCACGGCATCGAGCCGAACGTCGAAAGGCTGCGCCAGGGGAAACCCGGGATCGGCAGGGTGAATCTGACCTTCCAGCACGAGGGCAACGAGATACTGATCCGCTGTGAGGACGACGGGCGCGGTCTGGATGCCGCGCTCATACGGCAGCGTGCCATTGCGCGCGGGATCATCGCCCCAGGCGAGGAGCTCGACGAGGAGCAGTTGGTCCGGCTGGTCTTCCGTCCCGGGTTTTCCACACGCGAACACGCCTCGCAGACCTCGGGCCGAGGCATCGGCATGTCCGCGATCGCGGCCCAGATCGCGCGTCTGAAGGGATCGGTGGATATCCATTCGCGGCCAGGGAAGGGTTGCACGATAGAGATCCGGGTCCCGGAGTCGATGCTGTCGGTCGGCGCCGTCTTGGCGGCCGTCAACAATTTCACCGTGGCGATCTCCAACAGGGGTCTGCTGCGCGTCAGCATGATCGATACCGATCAGATCCGCGGCGAGGGTTTGGAGATGTACGCCGAACTGGACGGTGACCGTCTCCCGGTGCGGACGATCAACTCCCTGCTTTTCGCCAATGCCCCCCCGCTGGCCGCGTCGCCGCACGCGCAGCTGCCGGCGCTGCTCATGCGCGCTGGCGAGTCGTGCTGCCTGGTGGTCGTCGAGGGCATATTGGGAACGCGCACGATGAGTCTTGCCGCCCCGGGCCTCTACCTGCGTGCGGTGCCGGGCCTGCTTGGCACCACGACCATGAGCGACGGGATGATCGTGCCGGTCCTGGATCTCACCGAGCTACTCGCACAGCCCGCCGGCTGGACGCCGAACGCGCCGATCGAGCCCGACGTTGTGCAGCAGAAGGACAGCCGCCCCCTGGCCTTGGCCGTGGACGATTCGATCAGCATCCTCCGCGAGTTGACCCAGACCCTCGGCGCCCGCGGGCTGCGGACGCATGCCATCCAGGACGGCGCGCGCGCCTGGGAGTACCTGCAATCGGTCACGCCCAGCCTGGTCATCGTCGACGCCAACATACCCGGCATGAGCGGCGCGGAGCTCTGTTCCAGGATTCGCACCGACGACCGGCTGCGCCCGGTACCGGTGATCATGATCAGCGCCAACGCGGACGCCTACCGCGCCCGCGCCCAACAAGCGGGCGCCACCTGGCTGCTGCCCAAGACCGGATTGCGACCGCTGCTCGAAGAGGTGCTGCAGCGGATTCTCGTTCCCGCCGGACCCGAGGCGGGCAAGCAGGACGACATCCCGGCGCCGGCCTGAGCCGCGGGTACGGCCAGCCTTGTTTATCTGGCGTCTCTTTCCGCAGATAATCTGCGGGTAGCTTCAGCCCAAGAAGGCGCCCGCTGTGCTCAAGGTTCTGGTCATTGACGACTCGCGCGTCGTGCGCAAGATGATGGTGGAATCACTGCGCGCGGAGTTCGCGGGCGCTGCGATCGACGAGTACGACCCGTGCATCCAGGGATTCCCGGGCTCGGAATTCGGATGGTCGTACTACGACATCGTTTTTCTCGACTACAACCTCGGGCTGGCCGGC
The DNA here is from genome assembly GCA_964614765.1 of uncultured Gammaproteobacteria bacterium. Taxonomy (GTDB): domain Bacteria; phylum Pseudomonadota; class Gammaproteobacteria; order JAJPIJ01; family JAJPIJ01; genus JAJVHZ01. The sequence goes on along the minus strand of CAZTPK010000006.1, from coordinate 6,040 downwards.
GAGGACGGCCTCACCTGGCTGCGCAAGTTCCAGAATTTCGCCGACATGCCGCCGGTCATCATGCTGACCGAAGAGGAGCGCATCAGCGTCATCGTCAGGGCGATCAAGGCCGGCGCCAAGGACTACCTGCTGAAACGCGATCTCAAGAACGCCGATCTGGCCAACATCATCTACCGCGCGCTCGGGATCGAGGGCGACGAAGCCGAGGCCAACACGCTCAACGAGATCCCGGCCCTGGAGGTGCCCACCGCGGCCACCGAGCGGACCCAGGGGCACGGCGAGAACGCTCCGGTCACGCAGCGGCCGGACTCGCTCGTGTCGCGCCGCAACGGCGCGCCGCAGGACACCATACGCGTACACATCCCCGGCTACCGCATCATCGCCCCGATCGCGCAAGGCGGCATGACCACGATCTTCCTCGCCCAGAGGGTCGAGGACGACCTGGAGATCGTCCTGAAGCTGATGTTCACGCGCGACCAGCCCGACACGCCGCTGTTGCGCTATTTCATGCAGGAATACGCGCTCATCTCCAAACTCAACCACCCCCATATCATCAAGATCTTCGAGCGCGCGTTCGCGAAGGACTTCGCCTATATCGCCATGGAGTATCTGCCCGCGGGCAACCTGGTCGCGCGCATCCGCAAGGGACTGATGCCGGACAAGGCGCTGCAGTACATACGCCAAATCGCCGAGGCACTGGGAGCGGTTCACAACCTGAGCATCGTGCACCGGGACCTGAAGCCGTCTAACATACTGTTCCGCCAGAACGACACCGTGGCGATCACGGACTTCGGCGTGGCGCATTTCGCCGCCGGCATGAGCGGCATCGACGAGACGCAGGTTCTGATCGGCAGTCCTTCGTACATGAGCCCGGAGCAGTGCAAGCGCCGCCCCGTCGATCCGCGCAGCGATCTGTACAGCCTCGGGGTGGTGATGTTCGAGATGCTGACGGGGGGCAAGCCGTACACGGGGCGCAGCATTCCGGAGATCATCGATGCCCACATCCGCGCCCCGGTGCCTCGCCTTCCCGACGAACTGCGGCAGTATCAGCCGCTCATAGACGGGCTGCTGGCGAAGGATCCGGCCGAACGATTCCAGAGCGCGGGGGAGTTCATCGCCGGCCTGGAATGGATCTGCCAGGGTTGAGGCAGGCGGCGCGCACCGAGCCTCATACGTCGACGGCCGTTTCGTCCGTGAGCACGGGCTGGAACTGCCCGCTGGCTGGGTCGAACATGGACAGGTGGCCGTCGGCGATCCCGAAGTGCATGCCGTGCAGCGCGATCCGCCCGTCCTCCACGCGCTCTCCGATCCACGGATAGGTGAGCAGGTTCTCCATGCTCAGTCTCACGATCTGGTACTCCATGTGAAGCAGACGCTCCGCCGGCGGCAGCGGCAGGCGCATCATGCGGTCGCGCGCGGTCATCGCGATGTTCATCCAGCTGCCGATGAACTCGGCGTTGGGTATCTGGTTGTGATAGCCTTCGAGCAGGGCCGCCGCGCCGCCGCAGCGCGCGTGCCCCATCACGACGATGTGCGACACGTTGAGATGCAGCACGGCGAACTCCAGCGCCGCGCCCGTGGCCTGGTGGCGCGCGATAGGCGAGTTCGGCGGCACGAGATTGGCGACGTTGCGCAGGACGAACACCTCGCCAGGGCTGGTGTCGAATATGGTCGCGGGATCGACCCGGCTGTCGCAGCAGGCGATGAACATGGTCTGCGGGGATTGGCCCCGCGCCTCGAGATCCCTGAACAGTTTCTGGGCTGCCGGGAAGCGGGTGCGACGGAATCGCTGATAGCCGGAGATCAGACCTTCGATGCTCATTAGTTCAACCTCGCTTCGATCACGGGTCACGCGCTGAGTGACGCAAGCGGCATGGCCGATCCAAGCACGACCCGAGTGCGGGCGGCGATGACGGACCCCGTAGCGCATCATATCGCACTGGACCGGAGGCTTGTTGAGACCGCCCAGTCCATCAAGCTGCTCACCGCGCTGGCATGGCCGGAGTCCGTCTACGAGGAATTCCGGAGAGGATGGCGGCACGGCAACGCTCGGTTGCCGCGGGTCGAATATCCCCGCAACGACCACGCCAGCCGCATCCCCTCGCTGCTGGCAATCATGGCGGCCTGCGATCGCGGCCATCCCCTCGGCGACTACGTCTACCTGACGGCGGAGAGCTTCCTGCTGGCGGCCCGCATGCTGCAGTGTATCGGTCAGCCGCAGTTCCGGGAGCTGTCGGTGAGTCTCTACGGCCAGCCGAAGGACCCCATCGCAACCGGCAGCCTCACCCATCTGCACGCCGCCGACTTCTTCGCCGAGATGACCGGCGAGTTCGCCAACGCGGCGTCGATACCGGAGGCGGAGTTCTCGCTCGGATCCGAGGAGGTCGCCGAGGCCTTGCGCAGCCGCCTGGTCCCGTTCTTCTCCCATCACCCGATCAAGATCGTCATCGATCCGGCGATGGCGTCCAAGGCCGCCGCCGGCGCGCTGCGCATACGCCTGCGATCGGCCACACGCTTCACCCCGATGGACGTCGCGCAACTGATACATCACGAGGGGTACGTCCACATGCTCACGGCGTTGAACGGGCGGGAGCAGCCCCGGCTCGCCAGCCTGGGCCTGGCCGCCCCGCGCACGACGTGGACACAGGAGGGCCTGGCGACGTTTTCGGAACTGATCAGCGCCTCGGTGGACCTGCACCGGATGCGACGCATCGCGCTGCGCACGCACGCGGTGCAGATGGGGCTGGATGGCGCGGATTTCATCGAGATCTTCCGCTTCTTCCTCGACTCCGGCCAGGACGAATACGAGAGCTTTCAGTCGACGGCCCGCATTTTCCGCGGCGGTGATCCGCGCGGCCGGGTGGTGTTCACGAAGGACGTCGTGTATCTGCAGGGGTTGCTGCGCACGCACACATTTCTGCGCAAGGCGGTGCAGTCCAACAAGTTCCACTACGCGGAACACCTGTTTGCCGGACGCATGACCCTGGGAGACGTCATCACGCTGGAGCCGTACTTCCAGAGCGGGGTCATCGCCCCACCGCTGTACGAGCCGCCGTGGCTGCAGCAGCGCAGCTGCCTCGCCGCCTATCTGTGCTATTCGATCTTCGCCAACAAGATAGACCTCGCGGCCGTCAGCCTCGAGGACTTCCAGAACATGGAGCAGCGCGCGCCGTCGCCGGCGTAGCGCGTCGCGCCGGAGTCAGTTGGTGCGCACGCCCTCGAACCCGAGCACGTCGCGGGCGCTGACGACCTCGGCGCCCCAGGTGGTGGCCGGCGGGATGTAGATGCAGTCCCCGGCGCGCAGGAGCATCGATTCGCCCTCGATGATGAGCTTCATCTCGCCCTGATAGAGCGCGCACACAGTCTCGACGTCGGCGTTCTTGTCCGGCAACACGCTGCTCGGCGGATAGCCCACCGGCTGGCACTTGTAGCCCCGGATCATTATCTTCTGCAGCATCGACTGCTTGCTGAGCAGGTCGTCGGTCTTCGGATCCCAGTGCTCGACCTTCAGCTTGTCCATGGTTCGGAAGGACACCACGCAATTGCCGCCCTGGAATCGGGCCTCGTAGAGCGCGGTGTCGATGCGCTTGACCAGCTCCGCCGGCTCGTAATCCTTGATGGGGATGAGCGTGGCCACGCCCACATGGGCCGTGAGGGTCTGTCCGGCGTGTACGACCTCGTGCGGGATCTTCTGCTGCTCGATGCGCTTGCGCAGCGCATCGGCGATGCGCACGGCGTTGCGGCCGTCGCAGTCCGGCAGGAGGATGGCGATCCCCGCGCCGTCGTAGCGCGCGGCCAGATCACCCGGCCGCCGCCCGACAGCGGCCGCCAGGCGCGCAATCCGGTGCAGCATCGCATCGGCAGCCTGTGCCCCGTGCGCCTCGCGATAATGGTCGAACTCATCGATCTCGCACATCAGCAGCGACAGCGGCCGCTTGGCACGCATCTGCCGGCGCCACTCCGCGTCGAGGTGTTCCTCGAACGTGCGGCGATTGGCGATGCCGGTGACCGGGCACAGCGGCGAGACCCGGCTCAGGGTCTCCGAGAGCGCCTGCGCCTTGCTCTTCATCAGGCCGAGGTCCGCGGAGGCGCGTTTGGCCTCGTTCTCGGCCTGCTGACGGCGCTCGTTGCTGAGGCGGACGCTCTGATTGAGCTTGTCGATCTCGGTGCGGCGGGCCTCCAGCACGCCACGCATCTGCTGGACGTCGTCCTCCAGCGCCAGCAGCCGGTTGTTGACGCGATAGAGGGCGCGCGAGGCGAAGATCGTCAATCCCAGGGCGACCAGCATGATGACCCCGATGGCCGAAGCCTGGGTATTGCCTCGGGCGAGCATGCTCAGGCTGGCCGGAAGCAGGGCGGGGACCGCGAAGGCCAGCACCGGCGCCCGAATGCCGCCGTAGATGGGCACCGTGCAGATGGTGACGAAGGCCAGCCAGAACAGCAGCACGCTGGCCGCCTGGATGTCGGCGTGACGGACGGCCAGGAATGCCATCCCGCCGAAGGCCACGCCGAGCAGGCCGGCACCCGCGATGAATCCGTAGTACCACGCGGGATTGCGCGGTCGCTGCTTGTGGCGCCGACCGCGGGAGCGATACAGGCCGGCGAGCCATAGCCTGACCCCCACGATGAGCGCGAGCGCGATCACCCAGCCGACGAGCAGGCGGCTGTCCACGTGCTCGTGGCAAAGGAAGGCGAAGACCAGACCCGCTATGGCCAGACCCGGCGCTTCGTTCCGCGTCTGGCGGTAAAGCAGGCCGGCGAATTCCGGCGCGGCCTCTTCCTGCTTGTCCATCCGCCTGTTACCCCCGATTGTTGTTGTTTCTAGTATATATCCAGGGCTACCCGAGCATGGAGCGTGCCACACGCGTTCAGGACACCCGGACCGCGTCCAGGCTGACCACCGATTCCTCCCCGACGACCTCGGCGCTGTGTACCGCCCCCGCCGGGACCTCCACCCAGTCGCCCGGCTCGAGTTCTGCCACCCCCTCCCCGAGGGTTATCCGGAACCGCCCGCTCAGCACCGCGTCGACCTTGTCCACCGCGGGGGTGTGCGGCGGGAAGCGGGTGCCGGGCGGGTAGACGTAAACGGTCACGCGATACCCCATCGCGGCGAGCCTCCGGCATAGGGCCGCCTCGGTCAGCGGACCGTCGACCGACTCGTCCCAGTGGCCGGTGACCACGCCGGACTTACCCGCGGCGGCGGCCGAGGGGCAGCACCGGGGCGGGTTGCGCAGGGTGGAACAACGGCACGTCGCGGTGCTTGAAAAGGGGTATGAGCACCATGCCGGCGATGAACCCGCCTATGTGCGCAAACCAGGCCACCCCGCCCTTCTCGCCGCCACCGGCAGCCGCTGAGGAAAATATCTGCATGACGAACCAGAACCCCAGGACGAGCAGCGCCGGCAGCCTGACCATCTGCGAATACAGCCCCAGCGGCACTACGGTGAGCACCCGCGCGTGCGGATACAGCAGCAGATATGCCCCCAGAACACCCGAGATAGCGCCGCTCGCGCCGATCATCGGTATCTGCGAGTCCGGATGCATCCATGCCTGGCCGACGGCCGCGGCCACGCCGCAGAGCAGGTAGAAGATAACGAACCGCGCGTGGCCCATGGAATCCTCGACGTTGTTGCCGAATATCCACAGGTAGAGCATGTTGCCGGCCAGGTGCATGATGCCGCCGTGCAGGAACATCGAGGTGAAGACGGTCGCCTCCGACGGCAGCAAGACGAGCTCCGGCGGCAATTCGGCCCGGTCGAAGAGCACGGCCGGGATCACGCCGAGACTGTAGACGGCACGCTGCCCGCCCTCGCCACCGAGGGACATCTGCCAGAGAAAGGCCAGCACGCATGCCGCGATGGTCGCCATCGTGACCACCGGACTTATGCGGGTGGGATTGTCGTCGTGCAGCGGGATCATGCAGCGTGGGCGCGTGGGCTGCGCGGGAGTGTAACCCCGCGGCCGCCGGGGCGCCTAGCCGCCGGCAGCCGACGCGGGAGGTGGTCAGGAAAGCGGCGTGCGGCCCGCGGCCCCCGCATCG
>CAZTPK010000005.1:0-18615 GCA_964614765.1 uncultured Gammaproteobacteria bacterium | reverse complement strand
CTCGAGCGCTTCCTGCGCCGAGCCGAGCCCGCAGGAGCCGTACGGGCGCCGCGCGGACTGTATTTCTGGGGCGGGGTCGGCCGCGGAAAGACCTACGTGGTCGACGCCTTCTACGAGTGCCTCCCGTTCAAAGAGAAGGCGCGGACCCACTTTCACGGATTCATGCGGCGCATGCATCAGGAATTGCGAACGCTGACCAGCGTGCAGAATCCGCTCGATGTCGTCGCCGATCGCATCGCGCGCAACACCCGCGTGCTGTGCTTCGACGAATTCCACGTCTCCGACATCACCGACGCGATGCTCTTGGGCAACCTGCTGCGGGCGCTGTTCTCGCGCGGCATCACGCTGGTCGCGACCTCGAACGAGCAACCCGACCGCCTCTACTGGGGCGGGTTGCAGCGCGAGCGCTTCCTGCCCGCGATCGAGCTGCTGAAGGCGCACACCGAGGTGTATCACTTCGACGGTGACACGGACTACCGGCTGCGTGCGCTGGAGCGCGCAGAGATCTACCACACGCCGCTGGACGACACGGCCAACTCTAGCCTGCTGCGCACCTTCGAATCGATCGCGCCCGACGCGGCCATGCAGGGCGGCGCCATCGAGATCGAGGGTCGCGAGATCGCCACAGTCCGCCGCGCCGACGGCGTGGTCTGGTTCGAGTTCGAGACGATCTGTGGCGGTCCAAGGGCGGTGGCGGACTATATCGAGATCGCGCGCCAATATCAGACCGTGCTGGTCGCGAACGTGCCGGTGATGATGGCGCAGCTCGACGACGCCGCCAGACGCTTCGTCCACTTGGTCGACGAGTTCTACGATCGCAACGTCAAGCTCATTGTCTCCGCCGCCGCGCTGCCGGGCGGTCTCTATCGCGGCGAGCGCCTGTCGGCGATGTTCGCTCGCACGGCCAGTCGCCTGTACGAGATGCAGTCACGCGAATACCTCTCCCGCCCGCACATCTCCGACTGATCCCAAGGACGTGCGTGGCGGCCGACCTCGCCGCGCACAGGGGCTGTCCCGAACGCACCGTTGCCGGGGCACTCGGAGACCACGCCATGACGCCCAATACGGGAAGGTCCGTACGCGATCGCCGCGGCCGCCGTCGCCGTTCTCCGGTGCGTTGCCCCGTTGCCGCCAGGAACGCCGCAACAGCTGGTTCAGGCACGCTTCAGGCGGCTTGTGGTGAGATGAACACATCCAAATTTTGTAATTTGACCGAGCTCGCAGAATAAAAATATCAAAATCAGCGCGTTGAGCTTTTCATTTGACTATATTTATAGAAAAGCTATCTTATTTATTAAGCAACAAAGTACTCGCGGAATTTCAGGGACGTGATTACGCGACGGTGAGGGGCGACATTGTGATGAATGTGCAACAATGGCTGGACGACACCCGAATATCGGAGACCGATATCGTGAAGGTGCTGAGCAATCGCTTCGGCGACGGCGTCGTGTACCTGTCGAAGAACATGCCGCGCAAGGTCTACAACCTGGCCGTGAAGCGCGGGTTCATCAGCGCCGACGGATACATCACTCGCAAGGGCAGGACGCTGCTGGCGCAGTTCCACGGCAGCTGAGTGATGGTCCTGCCCGGTGGCGCATCGCGCCGGCCGGAGCGGCGAGCGGTTCGAAATACGGGGAACTGATGTGGGCACGGTTTGACAGGACCTCCTCGTAGCCTGTCGCAAGATTGGGGCTGCCATCGGCAGCCCCTTCTTTTCTCCGCCCGGCGAGCAGTGCGCGTCGCACATCGGCCGCGCCACCTTGCCGCGCCGGCCGCGCCTCCTATACTGGAAAATGTGGTGACACTCCGGCGCGCGCCGTTGCCTTCCGCGGCGCAATAACCATTAGAATCCAGTGTGACGGAGGTGGCTATGACGACGTACACGACGGCGGACATCCGCAACATTGCCCTCGTGGGGGTTGCGGGAGGGGGCAAGACGACCCTGACGGAGGCCCTCGCATTCCGAACCGGCGGCATCAAAACCATGGGGTCGGTCGAAAAGGGCACCACCCTTTCCGATTTCGACCCCCAGGAAAAAGCCCTGCAGCATTCCCTCCACAGCAGCATCATCAGTCTCGACCACCTCGGCAAACGCATTAACCTCATCGATACGCCCGGCTACCCGGACTTCATCGGCCGTGCACTGGCGGTGCTGCCCGCCGTGGAGACCGTCGCCGTGGTCATCAATCCGCAGGTAGGAGTGGACATGATCGCGCGCAAGATGATGGCGTGGGCGGCGGAGCGCGAGCTCGACCGCCTGATCATCGTCAACCGCATGGATGCCGAGCACGTCGACCTTGCCGAGACCCTCGCGCAGATCCGCGACGCCTTCGGCGCGGAGTGTCTGCCGTTGAACCTGCCCGCCAAGGGCGGGGAGGGCGTGGTGGACTGCTATTTCCGTCCCGACGGGCAGGCCACGGCGTTCTCCTCGGTGAAGGCGGCGCATACCGCGCTGGTCGACCAGGTGGTGGAGGTGGACGAAGACCTGATGGCGACGTATCTCGAGCAGGGCGAGGAACTGGCGCCGGAGCAGTTGCACGACCCGTTCGAGAAGGCGCTGCGCGAAGGCCACCTGATCCCGGTCTGCTTTACATCGGCCCGCACCGGCGCTGGCATGGAGGAACTGCTGGAGGTGTTTGCGCAGCTGATGCCCAACCCCATGGAGGGCAACCCACCCACCTTTCTGAAGGGGGAAGGCAGTTCGGCCAAGGAGCTGCACCTCAGCCCGGAGGCCAACGCGCATGCGTTGGCGCATGTCTTCAAGGTGAGCATCGATCCGTTCGTCGGTCGCGTCGGCGTGTTTCGCGTTCACCAGGGCAAGGTCGCCCGCGACAGCCAGCTGTTCATCAACGACGGGCGCAAGCCGTTCAAGGTCGCGCACCTGCTGCAGTTGCAGGGAAGGGAGACGCGCGAGATCGGCATGGGCGTGCCCGGCGATATCTGCGCCGTGGCGAAGGTCGACGATCTGCATTTCGACGCCGTACTGCACGATTCCCACGACGAGGACCACATACACCTGCGGCCGTTGCGGTTTCCCGAACCGATGCAGGGGATCGCCGTGCACGCCAAGAGTCGCGGCGACGAACAGAAGATCTCCGATGCCCTGCACAAGCTCGCGGCCGAGGACCCGAGCATGCGGCTGGAGCACGACGCGCAGATCAATCAGACCGTGATACGAGGGCTCGGCGACCTGCACACGCGCGTCTTGCTGGAGGACCTGAAGACCCGGTTTCACGTCGAGGTCGAGACCAGTCAGCCCCGCATCGCCTATCGTGAGACGATTACCGCAGCGGCCGAGGGCCATCATCGCCACAAGAAGCAGACGGGCGGCGCGGGCCAGTTCGGGGAGGTGTATCTGCGCGTGGAGCCGCTGCCCCGCGGCGCGGGATTCGAGTTCGTCGACGAGGTGGTGGGCGGCGCGATTCCGAGGCAGTTCATTCCGGCGGTCGAGAAGGGGGTGAGGCAGGCGCTGCAGGAGGGGGTCATTGCCGGCTTCGCCATGCAGGATGTGCGTGTCGTCGTCACCGACGGGAAGCACCACCCGGTCGATTCCAAGGAAGTCGCCTTCACGACGGCCGGCCGCAAGGCGTTTGTCGACGCGGTCATGAAGGCAGGGCCCGTGATCCTCGAGCCGATTGTCGACGTGCATATCACGGCTCCCAGTCAATGCATGGGCGATATCGCCGGGGATCTGTCCAGCCGGCGGGGACGCGTGAACAGTACGGATACCGCCGGCGCCGGCATGACGACCATAGTCGGCCAGGCGCCGCTGGCGGAATTGAACGGGTACCAGTCGAGACTGAAATCGTTGACCGGCGGCACCGGCTCCTACACCGTGAACCTGAGCCATTACGATCCAGTCCCCGGGCGCGTCCAGCAGCAGCTGATCGCCGAGTACCGGCCGAAAGGCGAGAGCGAGGACTAGTCCGCAATACCGGCGCGGCGGGCAGCTAAATTCCGCTCTAGCATATGGTTAGAGCGGACTGGTCCTTTATTTTCCGGGGCCAGCTTTGCTATGGTGACATCCCTCCTTGACCCGAGGCGGATGCGGCCTGCCCATGTACCGGTACGACCATTTCGACCAGATCATCGTCAACGAACGGGTCCAGCAGTTTCGCGACCAGACGAGGCGTTTCCTCGCCGGCGAGCTGACCGAAGACGAGTTCCGTCCGCTGCGCCTGCGCAATGGCCTGTACATCCAGCGCTATGCCCCCATGTTGCGGGTGGCCGTTCCGTACGGCCTGCTCCGATCCGACCAGGTCCGCATGCTGGCCCACATCGCCCGTCGCTACGACCGCAACTACGGTCACTTTTCGACCCGCCAGAACATTCAATACAACTGGCCCAAGCTGGAGGAGGTCCCAGACATCCTGGAGCACCTGGCCAGCGTACAGATGCATGCCATCCAGACCAGCGGCAATTGCGTGCGCAACATCACCGCCGACCACCTGGCGGGAGTCGCCGCAGACGAGGTCGAGGACCCGCGCCCGTACTGCGAGATCATGCGCCAGTGGTCGACGTTTCACCCGGAATTCAATTGGCTGCCGCGGAAGTTCAAGATAGCCGTCAGCGGCGCCGCCACCGACCGCGCCGCCGTTCAGTGGCACGACATCGGCCTGTACCTGGTGCGAAACAGCCAGGGCGAGGTGGGCTTCAGGGTTCTGGTGGGCGGAGGCATGGGACGCATGCCGATGGTCGGCGTGGTGATACGGGAGTTTCTCGAGAAGAAACATCTGCTGTCCTACATCGAGGCCATCTTGCGCATCTACAACCTGGAGGGCCGCCGTGACAACATCCACCGCGCGCGCATCAAGGTCCTGGTGAAATCCCTCGGGGCGGAGAGGTTCCGGGAGAAGGTGGAGGCGGAGTGGCTGCGGATCCGAGATGACCTGATGCTCGAAGATCAGGAGATCGAGCGGATGAAGAGCTACTTCCAGCCGCCCGCGTACGACCGTTCAGCCGCGGACGACAAGACGCTGGAACGCCACCTCGCCGCCGACCCCGCATTCGCGACCTGGATCAGACGCAACACGCGCCCGCACAAGGTGCAGGGCTACCGCGTGGCGTTCGTCTCGCTGAAGGCGCCGGGGGTTGCGCCCGGCGACATCACGGCCGAACAGATGGACGCGGTGGCCGGTATGGCGGACAGGTACAGTTTCGGGGAGGTCCGCAGCACGCACGATCAGAATCTGCTGTTCTCCGACGTGCACCAGGCGCATTTGTACGCGTTGTGGAACGAGCTGAAGCGCCACGACCTCGCAACGCCCAACATCGGCACGCTCACCGACATGATCTGCTGTCCCGGACTGGACTTCTGTTCGCTGGCAAATGCCAGCTCGATCTCCATTGCCAAGCAGATCAACGAGCGTTTCGCCGACCTGGACTATCTGTACGATCTCGGCGAGATCCAGTTGAAAATGTCCGGCTGCATGAACGCGTGCGGGCACCACCATGCCGGCCACATCGGCATCCTCGGCGTGGACAAGGATGGCGTGGAGTTCTATCAGATCCAGCTGGGCGGCTCCGCGGGCAACGACGCGGCCGAGGGCGAGCGCATCGGTCCGGCGCTCGCCAAGGGAGAGGTGGCTGCCGCGATCGCCAAGATACTGGAGGTCTTCGTCGAGCAGCGCGAAGGCGAGGAGTTGTTCCTCGATTGCGTGCGCCGCATCGGCATCGAGCCTTTCAAGGCGCGCGTCTATGCAGGTGTCGAGAGCAAGAAGGTGCGGGCATATGCGCATAATTGACAGGGCGCTGCAGGTGACCGAGGACGATTGGCAGCTCATCGACGATGACGCCGATCTGCCCGCTGAGGGCGGCGTCATCGTCTCCGTTGCGCGCTGGCAGAAGGAGCGCGAGACGCTGGGCGCGCGCGAGGGGCGCCTGGGACTGAAGATCGCCGGCGACACGCCGCTGGAGACTGTCGCGCCCGACCTCGGACGATTCGCGCTTCTCGCCCTGGAGTTCCCGAAGTTCGCCGATGGCCGCTGCTTCTCGCAGGCCCGCCTCCTGCGCGGACGTTACGGCTATCGCGGCGAACTGAGAGCGGTGGGCGACGTCGTGCGGGACACCATCGACTTCATGCGCCGTTGCGGCATCGACAGCTATGCCGTGCGTGCCGACAAGAACGCCGAGGACGCGCTGAAGGCCTTCACGGAATTTTCCGTGCGTTACCAGGCCGCTGCCGACGGGGCGGTGCCCGTCTACCGCCAGCGCCGCTGATACGCCATGCGACGCTGCGCCGTGGGCACCGTCGGCGCAACGCCATCACCACCCGGCCGCCCGGCCGGCGCGCCGGGAGTTCCTGCGGCCCGCACAGGGGCCGCTTGCGCCGCCTTCCCGCGGCATCTTGCCCGCCCCGACTCAGGTCTCGGCCCTCGTGAACTAGACAGTCAGCAGGGTGATGGAAGGGGTGTTCAGCTCCGGATCGCCGTGGAAGCCGCGTACCAGCAGAATGTACTCGCCATGCCCCGCGAGCTCGCGCTCGCGCGCGATGCGGCGGGCGACCTGATTCGGGTTGGCGGCGCCGACCTCCGGGTCCACGACGGGCAGCAATCCCCACATCAGGCCCATGCGGTTCGCCACCCGCGGAGACGGCGTCACCCCGACGATGGAAGCGGTCGGGCGTCTGGCCGTGACCGTGACCGCCGATCGGCCCGATTGAGAGATGACGATGATCGCCTTGGCCTCGAGGTCGTGGGCCAGCTGCGATGCGGCCTCCGCGACCGCGTCGCCGAATCGTTTCGGATCAGGGTGCGGATGACGGGCCCCGTCCCACCCCCACTGCCGGCGACGCAGGTGGTAGGCCTCGGTCTGTCGCACGATCCGCACCATCATCTCCACCGTCTCCACCGGGAACCGCCCGGCCGCCGTTTCTGCCGAGAGCATGACGGCGTCGGCGCCTGCGGCGACCGCGTGGGACACGTCGCTGACCTCTGCCCGCGTCGGACGCGGACTGTCGATCATCGATTCGAGCATCTGGGTGGCCACGATCACCGGGCGCGCGAGGGCGCGCGCCCGGCCGATGAGCTCGGTCTGCGCGAGCGGAACCTGTTCGAGATTGAGCTCCACGCCGAGATCGCCGCGTGCGACCATGATTGCGTCGGCGGCTTCGATGATCGCGCTCGCGTTCCGCAGCGCCTCGGGCCGCTCAATCTTGGCGATGATGCCTGCCTCGCCGCCCTCGTTCGCGATCAGGCTGCGCAGCGCCCGCACGTCCTCGGGAGTGCGGACGAAGGACAGGGCGATGAAGTCGACGCCCAGCGCCAGGGCAAATGCGGCATCCGCCCGATCCTTTTCGGTAAGAGATGGCGCCGAGACGTTGACGCCCGGCAGATTGATGCCCTTGTGATCCTTCAACGTTCCTCCATGTATGACCTTGCACCGGATCTCGGTTCCCTCGATCCGCTCGACACGCAGTTCCAGCGCGCCGTCATCGAGCATGATGCGATCGCCCGGGGCGACGTCGTGGGCCAGCGACTCGTATTGGGACGGCACGAGGCCCGCCTCGCCGACCACGTCTCGGGTGGTGACGGTCACGGTGGCGCCGGCATCGAGTTCGATTCGGCCATTGGCGAACCGGCCTGTGCGGATCTTCGGCCCGCACAGGTCCGCAAACACCGCGATGTGCTGCCCGAGTTCAGCGGCGACCGCGCGCACGCTCTCGTAGCGTCTGCGGTGCGCGGCATGGTCCCCGTGCGACATGTTCAGCCGGATGACGTTGGCGCCGGCACGCAACAGCCTGGCGATCGTCTCGCGGTCCGAGGACGAGGGTCCGAGCGTGGCGACAATCTTGGTACGGCGGTGCCTCAGCAGGTCGATATTCGTGGTGATGGTCACGCTGTCGGTCCCCGGGGTTGCGCAGCCTGCGGGGAATTCTAACCGCCGGTGGGGGCGCGCGGGCGGGCAAGGGCCATCGCTGCTATTGCCGCGATGCCGCGCGGCGGCGCAGGGGCCTGTCCCTTCGCAACACCAGGCGGGCGACCTCGTCGTAGTGACCGACGAAATGGGCCTTGAGGCCCCTGCGCAGATGGGCCGGCAGTTCGTCGAAATCGCGGCGGTTGGCCGCCGGCAACAGTACCTCCTTGAGCCCCGCGCGCCGCGCTGCGACGATCTTCTCGCGTATGCCGCCGACGGCCAGCACCTGGCCCGTCAGGGTCAGCTCGCCGGTCATGGCGAGGGGGCGCGAAATCGGTTCGGCGCGCGCGAGCGACACCAGCGCCGTGGCCATCGTGATGCCCGCGCTGGGCCCGTCCTTGGGGGTGGCTCCCTCGGGAACGTGCAGGTGCACGAGCGCGTCGTCGAAGAACTGCTCGTGGCCCGGGTACAGCCCGGGATTTGACGCGACGTAGCTGTAGGCAATCTCGGCGGATTCCTTCATCACGCTCCCCAGCATGCCGGTCAGCTTGAATCCGCGGTTCTTGGTGTGCACCCGCGTGGCCTCCACGTTCAGCGTGGCCCCGCCCATCGCGGTCCAGGCGAGGCCGGTGACGACCCCGATCCCTTGGGCAGAGGCTTCCTGACGGAAGGGCGGTTGCCCGAGCAAGGACACGACGTCGCCGGCGGCGATCCTGATCGCCTCATCCGGACGGTCCAGCAGACGCACTGCGGACTTGCGGACGATGCGCGCGAGCTGTTTCTCCAGATTCCTCACGCCGGCCTCGCGTGCGTAGCCCTCGATGACGGCCCGCATGGCTGCGTCGTCGATCGTCAGCTGCCCCTCCTTGATGCCGGCTCGCTCGAGCAGGCGCGGCCAGAGGTACTTCCGGGCGATTTGGAGTTTCTCTTCGGTGATGTATCCGGCCAGGCGTATCACCTCCATGCGGTCGAGCAGCGGGGCCGGAATGGTGTCGAGCTGATTCGCCGTGCAGATGAACAGGACCTTCGAGAGGTCGAAGCGTACGTCCAGGTAGTGATCGAGGAAGTCGCGATTCTGCTCGGGATCGAGTACCTCCAGCAGCGCCGAGGCCGGGTCGCCCTGGTAGGAGGCGCCGATCTTGTCGATCTCGTCGAGCATGATCACTGGATTGCAGGTGCCCGCCTCGCGCAGCGCCTGGATGAACTTGCCCGGCATGGCCCCGATGTAGGTGCGTCGGTGGCCCTTGATCTCGGCCTCGTCGCGCATGCCGCCGACACTGAAGCGGTAGAACCGGCGGCCGAGCGCCTCGGCGATGGATCGGCCGATCGAGCTCTTGCCCACCCCCGGAGGGCCGACCAGCAGAATGATGGAGCCGGCGATCTCGCCCTTCAGGGCACCGACGGCGAGGAACTCGACGATGCGTTCCTTCACGTCCTTCAATCCGGCGTGATCCCGATCCAGGATGCGCCGCGCGCGCTTCAGATCGAGGAGGTCCTCGGAGGTCCTGCCCCACGGCAGCGCGGTCAACGCGTCCAGGTAATTGCGCGTGACCGCGTACTCCGGCGAACCGAGCTCCAGGAACGACAGCTTCTGCATCTCCTCCTCGATGCGTGTGCGGGCGTGCTCCGGCAGCGACAGCGCCGCGATGCGCTCGCGGAAGCGGTCGAGCTCCACCGTCTTGTCGTCCTTCGAGATGCCGAGCTCCTTCTGGATCTCCTTCATCTGCTCGCGCAGGAAGAATCTGCGCTGCTGCTCGGAGATGTTCTCCTCCACCTTCTGGCGGATCTTCGCCTGCATGCCGGCCACCTCCAGCTCCTTCTGCAGCAGGACGAGCACCCGCTCCATGCGCGGAAGCAGCGGAAAGGTCTCGAGCTCCTGCTGCAGTTCCTGCGGCGTGGCGCTCGTCAGGATGGCCGCGAAATCGGTCAGCGGCGAGGCGTCTTCGACATTGAATCTCTCGAGAAACGCTTTCAGCTGCTCCTTGTACAGCGGGTTCAGCGGCAACAGCTCGCGGATCATGTTGATAATCGCCAGTGCGTAGGCCTTGACCTCGTCGGAGCTCTCGGCCGGCTGCTCGGGGTAATCCACCTGGACCAGGAACGGCGGTTTGGTGGTCAGCCAGCTCCGGATACGGAAGCGTTTGATGCCTTCGGCGATGAAATGGATCTTGCCGTCGCCGGTACCCGGGTGATGCATGCGCACGACCGTGCCGACAGCGGCGAAATCTTCGGCCTCCGGCACGGAACCGGGCGCGGTGCCGGTATAGACCAGCCCGATCATGTGCTGCGGTGTGGCGCCGGCGCGCTCGAGCGTCGTGCGCCAGTTCGCCTCGTTGCTGACGATGGGTACGGTCTGCGCGGGAAAGAAGGGGCGTGCCGTCAGCGGAAGGAGGTAGAGTCGATCCGGGACGAGGTCGCCGAGCGTCGCCGGCATTCCCTGCGCAGCGTCGACGATGATCCCGGAAGTGCCGTCGTTCTGGTCGGTCATGATCGCCTGGCGGATGATACGTGGCCGCGCCTCACAGGAAGCGCGAGAAGCACCGTCGAGCGGACATGGGGTCCGCCGCGCCGGATTTCAAGGCCGGGTCCGCCGCATGGCTTCGTGGAGAGCGACGCTCAGGCCGACTTGGCGGGACCGGCGTCGCCGACATCGATCCAGGCTCCGAATATCTCCGCCGAGCCGCCGCCGGCGGCGATCTTCCTGTACATGTCGCGAACGTGGCGGACGCTGCCGTCCTTGCACACCAGGCGGTACTCCGCCTGCAGCATCGCGATCCCGTCGGTCGACGCCCGACCGAACTGCTCGCGTATCCGGTCCCGATCCTCCGGATGCACGAGTTCCGTCCACAACGTCGGCGTGGCGAGGCAATCCTGCATGCCCCGGCCAATCATCGCCTCGGCGTTGGGTCCGAGGAAGGTCAGCCGCACGCTGTCCCCGCCCACAATCGCGCCGTAGGCGATCACCGGGCTCATCTGCATCCAGCGACCGAGCAGCCTCTGGGTCGACTCCAACTCCTGGACCTTCTCGTACAGGCGTTGATTGACGCGCTCGAGCGCCGTGGACAGGTTGCGTTCGGTGACCGTGACGCGATAACGCTCCAGTGCGTCGTCGATGTAGCGCATCAGCAGGGTCGGGTCCCAAGGCTTGCGCACGAATCGAAAGATGCTGGCTTCGTGCAAGGCCGATACCGCCACGGAAACGTCCGCGAAGGCCGTCAGCATGATCGAGACGGTCTCCGGCGCGCGGTTGTGGACCTCGCGCAGCAGCCTCACCCCGTCCATGCCCGGCATGGCGTAGTCCACGAGCATCACCGCGAAAGGCCCCTGCGAGGACAGCAGGTCCAGGGCCGCCGCGCCGCTGTTGGCGAAGCTCACCTGATACTTGCCGCGGAGCTGTTGTTCGAGCAGCTGGGTGATTTCAGCCTGATCGTCGACGCACAGTATCTTGTTGCTGACTTCAAACATTGGTCATGTGACTGGGCGCATCGGCTGTTGAACGCAGGTGGTGCGCCAGTCGTTGCGCGCGAGGGGTTTCGCCGTCCCGATGCGGGCCCGCTGCACGGGGGTCGTCAGGGACATACACGCTGATAATCGGCTACCATAACTGCTTGGTCAAGCCGCCGGCCTATTTCCGACGATGCCGCTCGCCCCGAAAAAAGCACGAGTCCTCACTGCAATACTGTGTGCGGTCGTGTCCGTTATTGGCGTTCGGAACGGTTCCGCGGCCGAGGATTCCCGCGGCCAGCCCTCGGCCGCGGTGGCCGCGACCTACCGCGTGTGGGTCGAGGAGATGAAGCAGGCGGACCGCGGTCCGTTCTCGCGCATCCGCTGGTTCTGCAAGGACGGCACCATCCGCGACGCGAAGTCCCCCTGCACGAACAACGGCGGAGGCGCCCAGCACGGCGAGTGGACCGACCGCGTCAAGGAGATGCGCCGCAACGGCTACCGCATCGCAAACATCTACGAGGACCTCGACATCGCCGCGACCCTGCGGCAGCCGGACTTCCAGGACATTTACAGTCAGATGCTCTTCGAGCAGTTTCTGATCGCCCACGACGACGGCTGGATACTTCGCAAGGCGCGCTACTATCGGGGCGCGCTGCAGGCCGAGGGCGACATCGAGGGCGCCAGGAACCTGCTCATCGCGATGATGCGGGACCCGCTCTGGCTCGAGAAGCGATTTCTCCCATTGCGGCTCGGCGCGCGCCTGCTGCCCCACGGCGTCACCGAGAAATCGATCGTCGAGGTGCGCGACCTCTCCGCGGCCCTGGCCGCGCGCGACCCCGGCTTCATCAACATCCGAAACAAGATTCACGGCCGGCCGGAGGCGGGCGACGCCGTGCTCGTGCGCGAGTACGCCAGGACCGCGACGAGCGAGGAACTGGCTGCCGACTTGGAGAGGCTCGCCGCGCGCATCGACAGCCTGTTCTCGACGTCGAATCGGCTGGGGCCCGCGCTCGATGCCCTGCTGAAGCGCGTGCAGGCCTCCCGGGACATGCAGGCCGCCATCGGGCAGTCCATGGACGAGCTGGAGAGGGCCGTTACGCCGGCCGATCGGTTCGCGGCAACGGCGCGCGCGCTGGCCCGGCTGCGCGATCTTTGGCCGCGTTTCGAACGTGCCGAGTCGCGTCATGTGCTGCTCAATGCCAGTCTACTGCTGGAGGACGAGCACTTCGCGCAGGCGGCGGCGCTCGACCGGCTGCTCGATGCTGCCACGCGGCGCGAGCAGCTCGACTGGCTGGCCCTCAGCGCCGAGGCGGCCTACGGGGCCGGACTCATCTCGCCGCGCGAGCGCGCGGTCCTGCGGGAACGCTTTGCCGCGTTGCCGGGAGCTTCGAGCAGCCTTGCCGACTACAAAGGGCTGCTGGATTACGTCGCCCTGGTGCCCGGCTGGGCTACACAGCAGCTGCGTTTCCATTTTCAGGCTTCCCAAGAGAAGTTCGCCGGGATCGAACCGCTGGTGGAGCTTTTCCCACAAAGCGTGCTGCGCGGCAGCCCGCTGTTCTTCTACGCGCACGTCGTCGACTCGCTGCTTCGCGATGCCAACAAGCTCGCCGGGGTGAGACGAGAGCTCTTCGGCAGCGACGTCGGTGGCGGCCTGCGCGCGCTCAACGCCGGCTTGGCGCGCGGCACGCTGCATATCGTGGAAGGCAGCGGCGCGGGGGCCACGTTCGCCGCCGACGGCATCTATCTCCTGCCGGAGACGGTGGCGGACCTGCCACCCGTTGCCGGCATACTCACGCGTGGGGAGGGCAATCCTCTCTCGCACATCCAGATCCTGGCCCGCAATCTCGGCATTCCCAACGTGGCAGTCGACGAGTCGTTGGTGAATCAGCTGCGGGCCCGCGACGGGCAGCGCGTGATCCTTGCCGTGAGCCGCGGCGGCGGTGTGCAGATAACCGGGGACACCGGCGAGGCCGCGGCGCTGTTCGCGCAGGAGAGCCGGGCGCCCGACGTGGTCATCAGCGTGGACCTCGAGAAGCTCGACCTCGCCAAGCGGGACTTCGTGCCGCTCGCGCGGCTGCGCGCCAGCGATTCCGGTCGGCTCGTCGGGCCGAAGGCCGCGAAGCTGGGAGAGCTCAAGCTGCATTACCCCGAGGCCGTCGCCGACGGCATTGCCATCCCCTTCGGAGCCTTCCGCGAGGTCCTGGACCAGCCGATGCCCGGCACGGGAAGGAGCGTGTTCGAGTGGATGACGGCCGAATACGACCGCCTAGCCGCGATCACCGATACCGCGGAAAAAGCGCGGCAGACCGAGGAATTCCGGCAGCGGCTCGAGCAGTGGGTACTGAACGTCGATCCGGGTCCCGAGTTCCGCAGGGGCCTGCGGAAGGCTATGGAGCAGACCCTCGGCGAGGACGGCACCTACGGGGTCTTCGTCCGCAGCGATACGAACGTCGAGGATCTCGCCGGGTTCACCGGGGCCGGGCTGAACCTGACGCTGCCCAACGTCGTCGGCTTCGAGGAGGTGATGAAGGCGCTTAACAGGGTATGGGCCTCGCCCTTCAGCGCGCGTTCCTTCGCCTGGAGGCAGACGCGGATGTACAGGCCCGAGCACACCTACCCGGCGGTGCTGCTGCTGAAGAGCGTGCCGAACGACAAGTCCGGGGTCATGGTGACACAGGACATCGATACCGGCGCGGCCGATGTGCTGTCGGTGGCCGTGAACGAGGGCGTGGGGGGCGCCGTGGACGGGCAGGCGGCGGAGTCTCTGCGCATCGACACCGTGACCGGCGAGGTCACCCTGCTCGCCCAGGCCACGGCTCCCGTGCGCCGCATCCTGCCCGCGAGCGGCGGCATCGAGAGGGTGCCGGTGAGCGGCGAGGACGCGGTGCTAAAGCCGCATGAGATATCCCAGCTCATCCAGCTCGCGCGTGAGCTGCCCACGCGCTTCCCGCCGATCGTCGACGCCGAGGGCAAGCCGGCGCCGGCCGACATCGAGTTCGGCTTCCTGGCCGGCAGGCTGCAGCTGTTCCAGATCCGGCCGTTCCTGGAGAGTGCCAAGGCCCGTTCGAGCGAGTATCTGCGCACTCTCGATGCAAACCTGGCTGACGCGGCCAGGACCGTGGTGCCGCTCGACCAACCGCCGGGGCGGTGAGGGGCAGAACCCGGCGGACGCAGCGGCAGACCTGGGCGAAACGGGAGGCACCGAGAAAATGAATAAATGGGTGATGCTGGTAGCATTCGTCGTGTCCACCACGGCCAGTTCCTACCCGATGGACGGCTACGACTACACGGGGATCAAGCGGCTGGAGCAGGCCCGCCTCACGCAGGAGGGCAAGCTCGCGGGCAAGCCGCAACCGAGCGGCGGCACGCTGCCCCTGGAGCAGGTGGACATCCGGTTGCGCGATCGGCCGGATTTCGAGATCCCTGCCCCCGATCCGGAATTCACCAGGCGCCTGGAGGACATCGTCGGGCGCGGCGACTACAGCGTCGCGCTGCTCGACATCACCGACCCGGATAACCCCAAGTACGCCGAGCACAACGCCGACGTCGCCCGCAACCCCGGCAGCGTCGGCAAACTGATGGTGGCGCTGGCCGTCTTCCAGCTGCTCGCGGATCTTTATCCGAACGACATCGAGAAGCGGCGCTCCGTCCTGAAGGACACGCTCGTCACGGCCGACGAGTTCGTGCTCAGCGATCACCATACGGTGCGATTCTTCAGCCTGGATAGCCGGCAGCTCAGCAGGCGTCCGCTGCGTCCCGGGGACCAGGGGACACTCTGGGAATACATGGACTGGATGATCTCGGCCAGCTCGAACTCGGCGGCCAGCGCGGTGATGAAAGAGCTGACGCTGATGGCTCACTTCCGCGAGCGCTACCCGGTAGGCCGCGAGGAGTCGGAGGCCTACATCGAGAACACCCCCAAGCAGGAATTGAGCGAGACGTTTACCAGCGCCTTGCAGGAGCCAGTGACCCGCAATGGCCTTGATATCGGCAAGCTGCGGCAGGGCAGTTTCTTCACCCGCACCGGCGACATCAAGATACCCGGCCCGAACAGCTACGCGACGCCGCGCGAACTGATGCGTTACCTGGTCAAGATGGAGAAGGGTCAGTTGGTCGACGACTGGTCCAGCAGGGAGATCAAGCGCCTGATGTACTCGACGGAACGGCGTATACGCTACGCCGCGGCGCCGGCGCTGTTTCCCGCCGCGGTGTATTTCAAGTCAGGATCGCTGTTCCGCTGCCATTCGCGTCCCTGTCCATCGTATCGCGGCGACAAGGAAAACCTGATGAACTCCGTGGCCATCGTCGAGACCCCGGCGGAGACGCGCGCGCGCCACTACCTCGTGACGCTGATGACGAACGTGCTGGGCGTGAACTCCGCATCCGCGCACGCCGCGCTCGCTGCCCGCATCGACAAGCTTATCGAGTCCATGCACTCGGCGCCCTGAGCCCGTCGCGAGGGCGTGCTGGCGGCCCGGCGGACGCGGGGTGTGGAGCGCGCTCGCGCGCGGAATCCGGCGCGCCGGGCGCGGGATCAGGGCACTCCTGCAACCAGGCCGTTCTCAGCGGCAGAGCACGACCGCCGTCGGGCCGCTGCGCGTGTCGCGGGCGCAGGCCATCAGCAGTCGCATTTCGGATCGTTTCAGTTTCAGGCCGGGTGCGGTGTTCAGGGCGGGGAGGGACTTCTCGGCGGTCGGCTGCGCCACGCGGGTTACCGGCGAGAGCGCCTCGGCGGCATCGGTGGCGCTCCGGCGGGTTCCGACCAGGGTGTGGTCGGCGGCTGCCAGGCGGGTCGGGATGAGCATCGCGTCGACCGGCTTGACCAGCTCGGACAGCCATTGTCCGCCGTTTCGATCCTCGGCCAGGCCGACGATGATGTAGCGGCGGCCGTCCCGCTCGACGATGGCGCTGTCGGCGTGCCACTGCTCCCAGGTGCCCGACTTGCGGAAGATGCGGCTGCCGGTGTCCTCCAGGCCCTTGACGAACTTGTGGTGAATGCCGGGGTTCCCGAGGATCTCCTTCATCTGCCGGGCGAGCTCCGGCTTCAGTAGCTGCCCGGTCTCCAGCATGTAGTAGAAGCGCGCGACCTGCAGCGCAGTGGCGCCGTGGGAGAGGTTGTGCAGCGGATCTCGGTGATAGGCCGGCGAGTCGCCATACTCCTTGCCTACCCACAAGCCGCCGTTGTAGGCCGGATCGTAGAGGCGGAAGCGATCCGACATCAATATGCTTTCGAGATTCTGCTTGCCGACGCGCCGCAGCATCGCCGTGGCCGCCTCGTTGGACGATACGCGTATCATCTGCGTCAGCATCTCACGCGTCTCGGCGTCGAGTTTCATGCGGCCGCGCTCGATCTCGACGAAGGCGCCCAGCAGTATCGCGATCTTCGGCAGGCTGGCTGCGTACAGCATGTGGTCGCCATTGACGGCGGCCACGCGCGGGTGTTTCAGGTCGCTGATGTCGACGACGGCCACGGCCAAGCGCTTGGCGCGCACCGCCTCCGTGAGGCCCAGCCGCTCCAGGCTCCGTTCCAGACCGTTCTGCAGCGTGCGGTCGCGGCTGTCGCGCAGATCGGGATAGTGGGCCGTCGTGGGTCCCTCGGGGGCCGCGTGCGCGCCGGCCGCGAATGCAAGACTTGCGAGCAGCAGTGTGCGGAGAACTCCGGTCATTCAGTACCTCCCATCGTCGTGCGACGACCCCGCGTAATTGGTGTTCGGGCGTCGCATCGTGAGTCGAAGAATAAAGCCGCGTTGCGCGACCTCCGCGAATCCGCACATACTATGCCAAGCTTCGCAGATGATGGGTGTTCGGGATTCGCAAGCGTCGTGGAAATCCGCTTTAAAACATGGACATGACGCCTGTCGGCGAAAGTTGCCGTCCCGAGTGTGGCGGGAGTTTAACCCGAGCCAGCGCCCGTCCGCAAACCTTGCCGCCATCGTCTTGACATGACCCCCAGCCCATCGCCTGCCCGTCCCGCCCTTGGCGAGCCCCACCGGGCGGCAATGCTGTTCGTCAATTTCGTTCTCATCATCCTCGGCTACTACCAGATCAAGCCGGCGGCGCGTTCCCTCTTCATCGCGTACTGGTCGGCCGACATGCTTCCCTACGTCTGGATCACGACTGCAGCGGTGCTGGGACTCATCATCGGCGCCTATCATCGCATCGTCGAGCGGCACGATCGCCTGCGGGTGGTGCTGGGCACGCTCATCACCTTTGCTCTGGCGCTGGTCGCTTTTCGGCTGCTGTTTCCGATCGGAGGCGCCGCGGTTGCGGTCGTCTTCTACGTCTTCGTCGATATCTTCAGCGTCGTGCTGGTCGAGCAGTTCTGGAGCCTGGCGAATTCCGTCAATACGACGGCCTCCGGGCGCAGGTGGTACGGCTTCGTGGCCATGGCCGGGCCGGTTGGCGGGATGCTGGGCGGCAAGCTCGCCGCGGACTTGGTGGCAAAGACGCCCCTCAGGACCGAGGATCTGCTTCTGGTGTCGGCGGCCATGCTGGGGCTGCTCTTTCTGCTGAATCTGCTGCTGTCGAGACAGGGCGTATACACGGAGCAGCCCGCGGCGCAGCGGCGAGTCGAGCTTTCGGGATGGCGCGAGCTGCTCGTCAACCGCTACCTCCGGCTCATTGCAGTGCTCCTGCTGCTCACTCAGATCGTGGAGTCGTTGATCGACTTCCAGTTCAGCAAGGCCATCGAAGCCGCGTACGCGGACACGGACGAGCGCACCGCGTTCCAGGGAAATTTCTACTTCCTCCTGAACGGGGTGGCCATCGGCGTGAACCTGATCGTGACGCCGCTCGTGCATCAGTACCTGGGCGTGATGAGCGGCCTGCTCGTGCAGCCGCTGCTGGTGACGCTGGGCTCCATTGCCTACATGCTCGGACCGACGCTACGCATGGCAGCGACGCTGAAGATCGCCGATCGTGGCATGTCCTATTCGATCAACCGCGCCTCCAAGGAGATCCTCTACATACCGATCGATCCGGTTCGCACGTACCAGGCGAAGGCGTGGATCGACATGTTCGGCTACCGCCTGTTCAAGGTCATCGGTTCGCTGATGATCCTGGCGTTGACGCAGTGGTTCGGACTCGGCATCACCGTCGTGCACCTCGGATACTTCGTGGTCGCGGCATGCGCGGCCTGGCTGATCGTAATCATCGCCCTGACGCCGGAGTACCGGGCGGTCCTCGTCAAGTCCGAGTAGCGGCCTCCGGATCAGCGGGTACGCAGGTATGGAGCGGCGCGATCACCTGGCAGTGCGATACTCGCTGCTCACCGCGACGGTGTCGGTCGACATCTACTGCACCGCGGCCGACGCC
>CAZTPK010000004.1:0-20185 GCA_964614765.1 uncultured Gammaproteobacteria bacterium | reverse complement strand
GGCGCATTTCCTCGGGCGGGTCTTTCAGTTCCCGTTCCGCGGCGACCTGGCCCCGAATCATCATCAATTGCGGCGCGATCTGTTTAAGACGGGTCGGCGCCAACAGGTGTTGGCTTTGCAACTCCGCCAGCGGCGTCTCATTGCGGCGCAGCAGCATGCAGGTATCGAGGTTGTCCTGCTCGCAGGCTCACGCCGACTCGGCCTGCTCCAATGCCATGATGCGGGCCGGCGGGAAGTCGCAACAGAAAAGACTGCCCTTGCCGAGCGCGCTCTCGATGTGCAGCGTCGCATCATGGCGGTTGAGCACGTGCTTGACAATCGCCAAGCCCAAGCCCGTGCCGCCACTGTCGCGTGAGCGTCCGGCGTCCACGCGGTAGAAGCGTTCCGTTATCCGTGGCAGGTGCTGTTCCGGTATCCCGATGCCGTTGTCCTCGACCGCGAAATGCGCTCCCGTCTCGTCGCCGTACCAGCGGATGCGTATGAATCCCCGGGGTTGAGTGTACTGCACCGCGTTGGTGACCAGGTTCGAGAATGCGCTGTAAAGCTCGCTCTCCGACCCCAGCAGGTGCAGCGTCGGATCGGCCTCGAGCGCGAACAGGTGCCGGCGATCGCCGCTCAGGGTCTGCGCCTCGCTGTGAATCCGGCGCAGCATCTCCGGGACGTAGACACGCTCGCTCTGCAGCGTCGCACGCTCGCTCTCGAGCCGCGAGATGAGCAGCAGGTCCTGTATCACGCTTGTCATCCGGTCAGTCTGCGCCTGCATCTGCGACAACACGGGTTTCCAGGCCTCGGGACACTGCCGCTCCTGCGCTCGCAGGGTCTGCAGAAAGCCGCTGACCACCGTCAGCGGGGTGCGCAGTTCATGTGACACGTTGGCGACGAAGTCGCTGCGCATCTGGCTCAGACGGTGCAGGCGGGTGACGTCGCGCGCCACGAACAGGCGCATGTCCTCCGCGTACGGCACCACGCGCAGGCTCAGCTGCACGCCGGGGTCGATTGGGGAGGGAATGTCGACACTGGTGTCGGCCGTGGTCTGAGACTCCAGCAGCGCCGCCACGTCGGGATGCCGCAGGAGATTGGTCAGGCGCTGCCGGCTGTCATCCGGCCAGCGTATACCCAGCTGCTGCTGGGCTGCGGCGTTGGCCCAGCGGATTTCACCCTCCGGACCGAGTATCACGGTCGCATCGGGCAGGGCCGAGGTGGCGTCCTCGAACTGCTTCAGCAGCGTGGCGAGCTTGCGCTTGCGCCGGCGATGTCGGGTGCGCAGGAAATCGATCTCCGAGCAGATCGCCTCGAACACGCCGGGCACGTCGGGCGCCGGGTGCTCCTTTCGATTGCGCAGCCAGCCCAGCAGCTGCAGTAGGCGCCAATGCGACCATGCCGCGTAACTCACCGCCGCGACGAGCAGGCAGGCGAGTAGATGGCCGCTTGCCAGTCCGAACAGCAACGCGAGTACGAGGAATCCTGTGGCCCGCCAGAGATCGGCCTGCATCGGCTTAATGAACCCATTGAAGCCCGGTCTCCGTCAAGTGTAGGAACGGCGCCACGCGCTGTCCAACGACGCAGCCGCGCGGCTACTGGGCGGAGAAGCGGTAGCCGACGCTGCGCACGGTCTGTATCAGGTGATCGAATCCGTGCTCGGCGAGCACCTTTCGCAGCCTGCGGATGTGGACATCCACCGTTCGCTCCTCGATGTAGACGTGATCGCCCCAGACCTGATCCAGCAGCTGGCTGCGGGTGAACACCCGCTCCGGGTGGCTGATGAAAAAGTGCAGCAGGCGGAATTCAGTGGGGCTCAGGTTCAGGGCGGCGCCACCCGCAGTTACGCGGTGGGTGTCCGGATCCAGCTTCAGGCCGGCGACCTCCATGGTCTCCCCCGTGGTGGCCGGCGTCGAGCGCCTCAGCACGGCGCGCACTCTCGCGAGGAGCTCTTGGGTGGAGAAGGGCTTGGTGACGTAGTCGTCGGCGCCGCTGTCCAGGCCCCGGACCTTGTCGGCTTCCGCATCCTTGGCGGTGAGCATGATGATCGGGATGCCCTGGGTGCGCGGGTCGCGCTTCAGGCGGCGTGCGTAATCGAGCCCGCTGACGCCGGGGAGCATCCAGTCGAGCAGGATCAGATCCGGGACGTGCGCCGCAAGGGCGCCTGCCGCCTCGTCGGCGCTGCCCGCCTCGTGGCAGTCGAACCCCTCCGCTGAGAGGGTGAACTGCAGCATCTGCCGGATGGCCGGCTCGTCGTCGACGATGAGGATTTGACTGTTCATGGGTCACGCGCACCTTCGCCGCCCATTAGATGTCGATAATCTTACAGGTTTGTGACAGCGCCGTGATTAAGACCCGGCCAGGCGTTTCCGTCTCCAGGCAGTCACTTCGCTGACATACTTTCGTCATAAACGCCGGATAGCATCCGATTTTGCCCCTCATTCGCCTGCGCGCCCACGAGGGGATTTGGTCGCGCAGCATACCCCAACAGCTTTTCAGAAGAGGAAGACGACATGTCTCAGACCCACAAGAAGCTACTGCCGCTGGTGCTGGCGGCGGCGGCGGTCGCGGCGGCGCCCGCGCAGGCCGCCAACGACGCCATGATGGAGCTGCTGAAAGTCCTCAAGGACAAGGGCACGCTCGACGAGGCGACGTACGAGTCGCTGGTCAACGCCGCCAAGGCCGACGACGAGCACGTGAAATTCGCCAATGACGAGGTCAAGCGCATACAGAAGGAAACACCCAAGATCGACACCAAGGGCAAACTGGAGATAGCCTCCCCCGATGGCGACTTCAAGTGGAAGATCGGCGGACGCGTGCACGCCGACGCCGCATTTTACGACAACGACACTGGCGAGGGCGGTGAAGCGACCACGCTTGCCAGCGGCGCCGACATGCGCCGCATGCGCCTCGATGTGACCGCCACCCTGTGGAAGGCGTGGCAACTCAAGGTGCAGTACGACTTCGCGGACAATGGCGACCAGATCGACGAGGGCATCCGCGACGCCTACCTGAAGTACACGATGGACACCGTGTTGCCTGTGACCTTCACGGCGGGCCATTTCAAGGAATACATCACGATGGAGGAGCTCACCAGCTCCAACGACATCACTTTCGTGGAGCGCTCGATGGCGGCCCAGGCATTCGACGCCTCCAATGGCCGCCGTCTCGGGGTCGGCGTGAGCACCTACGGGCACGACATGTGGACGCTGTCCGCCGGCGTCTTCGGGCGGCAGCTGGGGACTGGCGAGAACGATCTCGGCGGCAACGACGACGATTCCGATCCGATCATCTTCACGGGTCGCGCCACCATCTCACCGATCCACACCAAGACCCGGGCGGCGCACCTGGGCTTGGCGGGCTCCTACTATAGCCCCGAGGACGACAATGCCTACCGCTTCCGCGCACGGCCGGAGGCGGCAGTCGGCGCCGACCGTCTCGTGGACACCGGCACGCTGGCCGGCGACCACGTGACGCGACTCGGTGTGGAGGCCGCCGGCGTGTACGGCCCCTACTCGCTGCAGGGCGAGTATCTCTACACCTCGCTGAGTGGCGATGAGGCCGGCGATCCGGACGTCAGTTTCGATGGCTGGTACATCTTCGGCAGCTGGATGATCACCGGCGAATCGCGCCAGTACAGCTTCGAGGACGGCATCTTCAAGAATCCCAAGCCGAACGGCGTGGTCGGCAAGGGCGGCATCGGCGCCTGGGAGCTCGCTCTGCGCTACAGCACGGTCGATCTCAGCGACAGCGACGGTCTGACATTGGTCGACGGCGGAAGTGAGGACAACCTTACCGTCGGTCTGAACTGGTACCCGACCCCGAACTTCAAGTTCATGGCCAACTGGGTCCAGGTTCTTGACCTCGACTTCGAGGACGAAACCGAGCCTCTGCAGGGCGCCGAGCCCGGCGCGTTCCTGCTGCGCGCCCAGGCGTACTTTTGATCAGCGCCGTCCGGCGTACCTAAAGGAGGGGGTGGCGGCGCCCCCCCCTTCCCACACTTGCCCCTGCGCCTTCCAACTGCTTCACAATTCTCGAACGCGCCGGTTCCACGGCGCAGCCGTGGTGATAGATTGACGGCGCGATGAGCGACGCGTGAATTGCGCCGCACCATCGGCACGGGCTACGCGGGCAGACGGCCGCTGCCGGCGTAACCCAATGGACGATGTTCAACTGTCATGAAAAGGAGATTCGCAAATGGCTACCTTCAAGAACCTCTCTCTCGCTGCACTTCTCGCCGTCAGTCCCATGGCCTTCGGCGAACCGGTCGACATCAACACCGCGGACGCGGCCACCCTCGCCAAGGAACTGAACGGCGTGGGCGAGGCCAAGGCGCAGGCGATCGTCGCCTACCGCGAGCAGCATGGTCCGTTCCAGTCGGTGGAGGAACTGGCGATGGTGGACGGTATTGGCGAGAAGACGCTGGCTGCCAACAAGGACAAGCTCACGGTCTCCGCCACGGCGAAGCCGTAGCCGATCCGAAGCGTACGCAGTCCACGGCAGGGCGAGGCAACGCGACCGTTGTCTCGCCCTGATGATTTCTCCCCGGCCGCCCCGTCGGCCGCGACGGCTGACCGGGCCCCCGCGGGCCGCCCCCGCGTCTCACGCCCCGCTCGCCGGACCCGTCCGCACAGGCACGCCGTGGGCGCAGGCCTGGCTGCACTGGCCGACCCGCCAGGGGCGCGCCGTCGTCGGGCCTCGGCCTGTTCGGCGTCCGGCGGCGTAGCACGCGCGAACCGAAGTTGTGACCGCCTCGGCGGCTGCGCTATTCTTGCCCGCCTGTCCGGCGCCCGTCCCGCGCCAACCGCCCGTCCCACGAAGAACGCATCGCCCCGCTATGGAAGAACGCTATCACCCGGCCGCCATCGAGGCCGAGGTTCAGGCCCGCTGGGAACGCAACCAGAGCTTTCGCGTCACCGAAGACCTGGCCCGGGAGTCGGGGCGGGAGAAATTCTACTGCCTGTCCATGTTCCCCTACCCCTCCGGCAAGTTGCACATGGGGCACGTGCGCAACTACACGATCGGGGATGTGATCACGCGCTACCAGCGCATGCGCGGCCGGAATGTCCTGCAGCCGATGGGCTGGGACGCGTTCGGGCTGCCGGCGGAGAATGCCGCCATCCAGAACGGCGTGCCGCCGGCGAAGTGGACCTACGAGAACATCGCCTACATGCGCAAGCAGCTCCAGTCGCTGGGGTTCGCCATCGACTGGAGCCGGGAGATCGCCACCTGCGATCCGAAGTACTACAAATGGAACCAGTGGCTGTTCCTGCGCATGCTCGAGAGGGGGATCGCCTACAAGAAGACCCAGGTCGTGAACTGGGACCCGGTGGACCAGACCGTACTTGCCAACGAGCAGGTGATCGACGGTCGCGGCTGGCGCACCGGCGCCATCGTCGAGAGGCGCGAGATCCCCGGGTACTACCTCGCGATCACCCGATACGCCGAGGAGCTGCTCGCCGACCTCGACAAGTTGCCCGGTTGGCCGGAGCGCGTGAAGACCATGCAGGCGAACTGGATCGGCAAGTCCCATGGCGTGCGGTTCGCGTTTCCGCACGACATTCGTGACGAGTCCGGCCAGCTGATCGGCGATGGCCGGCTGTGGGTCTTCACCACGCGCGCCGACACGATCATGGGGGTGACCTTCTGCGCGGTCGCGGCGGAGCATCCGCTGGCCGCCCACGCGGCGAAGGGCAACCCGGCGCTCGCCGAATTCATCGAGCGGTGCCGGCGCGGATCGGTCATGGAGGCCGACCTCGCGACCATGGAAAAGGAGGGCGTGCCGACGGGACTCCACGTCTCGCATCCGCTGACCGGCGAGCAGGTGGAGATCTGGGTGGGCAACTACGTGCTCATGGGATACGGCGAAGGCGCCGTCATGGCCGTGCCGGCGCACGACGAGCGGGATTTCGGCTTCGCGAAGAAATACGGCCTGCCGATCCGGCAGGTGATCGCGGCGGAGGGTGAATCCTTCACCACCGAACGCTGGCAGGAATGGTACGCGGAGAAGACCCGCGGCCGATGCATCAACTCGGGACCCTACGACGGGCTCGGCTACGAGGCCGCCGTCGACGCCATTGCCGCGGACCTGGCCGCGCGCGGGCTCGGCGAGAAGAAGGTGCAATGGCGCTTGCGGGACTGGGGCGTTTCCCGGCAGCGATACTGGGGATGCCCCATACCGATCATTCACTGCCAGGACTGCGGTGACGTGCCGGTTCCGGACAAGCAGCTTCCGGTGGTGCTGCCGGAGGACTGCGTTCCCGACGGCTCGGGCAATCCGCTCAACAGGCGCGAGGACTTCCTCCACTGTCTTTGTCCTCGGTGCGGCGGTGCGGCGCGCCGCGAGACCGATACGATGGACACCTTCGTCGATTCCTCCTGGTACTACGCCCGGTATGCTTGCCCGCACAACGAGGCGGCGATGGTGGATGCCGCCACCGGCTACTGGATGCCGGTGGACCAGTACATCGGCGGCATCGAGCACGCCATCCTGCACCTGCTGTACTCGCGGTTCTGGACCAAGGTCATGCGCGATCTGAAGCTCGTGAGCTATGACGAACCGTTCGAGCGGCTGCTGACCCAGGGCATGGTGCTCAACCACATCTTTTCGCGGCGCACGGAGAAGGGCGGGATTCAGTACTACGCGCCGGATGAGGTCGAGGTTCAGCACGACGAAAGCGGCCGTATCTGCGGCGCGCGTTCGTTGGCCGACGGTGCGCCGGTGGCCTACGAGGGCATCGGCACGATGTCCAAGTCCAAGCGCAACGGCGTGGATCCGCAGGCGCTCATCGAGCACTACGGCGCCGACACCGCACGCCTGTTCATGATGTTCGCCTCGCCGCCGGAGCAGACCCTCGAATGGAGTGATTCCGGTGTGGAGGGCGCCTACCGCTTTCTGCGCAGGTTGTGGGCCTACGGTTGTGTCTATGCGCGCGAGATGGTGCCGAAGCGGCCGGGACAGGAGGTGTTGGGCTCCGCCAGGCTGGCGGCTGCCGAGGCCGATGCGCGGCGTGAGATTCACGCCACCCTGAGGCAGGCGAATTTCGACATCGCCAGGTTCCAGTTCAACACCGTGGCCTCCGCGGCGATGAAGATCCTCAACGCGCTGGAGCGTGCTCCGCGGGACGGTGCCGCGGCGGCGGCGATCGCGGCCGAGGGGCTCTCCATCCTGCTGCGGCTGCTGTCGCCCATCACGCCGCATATCTGCGATCACCTCTGGCGCGAGCTCGGCTTCGGGGATGACATTCTGGCCGCCGAGTGGCCCGAGCCGGAGGACGCGGCCTTGGTGCTGGGGGAGATCGAGCTGGTGCTGCAGGTCAATGGCCGGGTGCGCGGTAACATACGCGTGCCGACCTCGGCCTCCCGCGATGAGGTGGAGACGCTGGCGCTCTCCAGCGAGACGGCCCGGAAGTACGTCGCCGGCGCCGAGGTCAGGAGGGTGGTCGTCGTACCCGGCCGCCTCGTCAACATCGTGGCCGGATGATCGGGGAGGAGTAACGTGATGCTGAGGGCTTTTCTGGTCGTACTCGCCGTTGCCATCGGCCTGTCCGGCTGCGGCTACCACCTGCGCGGCTCCACCGGCGGGGACTGGAAGCTGGGACGCGTCTACATGAAGGGCGGAAGCGCCACCGGCGCGGAGGTGCGCCGACAGCTTTCCCTCATCGGCGTGGAGTTCGCGTCGCAGGCCGGCCAGGCCGACACCATCGTGGCGTTTACCCGCGACGCGCAGGACCGCCAGGTGCTTTCCGTCGATCCGGACACCGGCAAGGTGCGCGAGTACGAATTGATCGTGGACACGAGCATACTCGTGACCAGCAGCGATGGCAGTGTCCTGCTGGAAGACGACGACATCACCTTGCAGCGCGATTACACCTTCGACGAGACCGCCGCGCTGGGCAAGTACGAGCAGGAGGCCACGCTATACAGGGAGATGCGCCGCGACCTCGCTGCCGCCATCGTGCGCCGCCTGCAGGCGCTGCACCCCGAGGCCACCACCGCGAAATGATACGCCGCAGTCCGGAACAGCTGCTCGCCGCCCTGAGGCGCGGGCTCGCGCCGGTGTACCTGGTGACCGGGGACGAGCCCCTGCAGCGCATGGAGTGTGTCGACGCCGTGCGCGCCGCCGCACGCGCGCAGGGCTTCGAGGATCGGATCGTCTTCGACTCCAGCACCGGCATCGACTGGTCGGCGCTGCGATTCGAGGCCGCCAGCATATCGCTGTTCGCCAGCAGGCGCATCATCGAGATCCGCCTGCACGAGGCGAAGGTGGGGGCGGAGGGTGCCGAGGCGCTGCGGGGCTACTGCGCGGAGCCGGCCGCCGACACGCTGCTGCTCATCGCGGCGCCGAAGTTCGACAGCCGCGGCCAGGCTGCGGAATGGTACAAGGCCATCGATCGCGCCGGCGAGGTGGTGCAGGTGTGGCCGGTCAAGCCCGAGGAGATGCCGGGCTGGGTCGCGAAGCGGCTGCAGGCGCGCGGCCTTGCGGCGACGCCGGAGGCAGTCCGCCTGCTCGCCGAGCGGGTCGAGGGCAATCTGCTCGCCGCCGTCCAGGACATCGAGAAGCTCGCGCTGATCGCGGGCCCGGGGCCCATCGATGCGGACACGGTGCTCGCGGCCGTCGGCGACAGCGCGCGCTTCGATTTGTTCTCGCTCGCCGACACCGCGTTGAGCGGCGAGGCGGAACGTTGCGTGCGCATCCTGAACGGACTCCGGGATGAAGGCGCCGAACCGGTTTTGATATGCTGGGCCTTCACGCGTGAGCTGCGTGCGGCAAGCCTGCTGTGCGCGGGAAAGCGGCCCGAGCAGGGCATCCCGGGTTACCGGCTGTTCGGACCGCGCGAGGCCACGCTGAGGACGGCGGGCCAGCGCCTGGGACTGAGGCCCCTGCGGCGCTTGTTGCGCCGCGCCACCCGCGTGGACCGCATCGTCAAGGGCGCCGCGCCGGGCGATGCCTGGGGCGAACTGGTTTCGCTGTGCCTGGCCGCGGCCGGGATGCCCGTGGGAGGATCGGCATGGACACCCTGAACATCAAGCACTACATGCAGGAGCTCGGCCGCAGGGCGCGCGACGCCGCGGTGGCCATGGCCCGTGCCGACACCAATGCCAAGAATCGCGCGCTGCTCGCGATCGCGGAGCGGGTCCTCGCCGCGCAGGACGCCATCCTGAGCGCGAATGCCGCGGACATGGAGGCCGGCGACGGACTCGACCCCGCGCTGAAGGATCGGCTGGAGCTCAACGCCAAGCGCGTGCATGCGATGGCCGAGGGACTGCGGCAGGTGGCGCAGCTGCCGGATCCGGTCGGCGAGATCACGGACCTGCGCTACCGTCCATCCGGCATACAGGTGGGCACGATGCGCGTGCCGCTGGGGGTCATCGGCATCATCTACGAGTCTCGGCCGAACGTCACCCAGGAGGCCGCAGCGCTGTGCCTGAAGGCCGGCAACGCCGTCATCCTGCGCGGCGGCTCCGAGGCCATCCGATCCAACACCGCGATCGCGCGCTGCATACACGAGGGCCTGGACGCGGCGGGACTGCCCCAGGCGGCGGTGCAGGTGGTGGAGACCACCGATCGTGCGGCGGTCGGGGAACTGGTAACGATGAACGAGTACGTCGACCTCATCGTTCCGCGCGGCGGCAAGGGTCTCATCGAGCGCATCTCGCGCGAGGCGCGCATCCCGGTCCTGAAGCATCTCGACGGAATCTGCCACGTATACATCGACGACCGCGCCGACCTCGAGATGGCGGTGAAGGTCGCGTTCAACGCCAAGTGCCAGCGTTACGGCACCTGCAACACGATGGAAACGCTGCTGGTGCACGAGCGCGTGGCCAAGATCGTCTTCTCCGCGCTCATTCCCCTGTACGAGCGGGAGGGGGTCGAGATCCGCGGCTGCGAGAAGACCCGCGAGCTGGTGCCGTCCGCGCGCCCGGCGACCGAAGAGGACTGGCGCACCGAGTACCTGGCGCCGATCCTGTCGATACGCGTGGTCGGCGGCATCGAGGAGGCCATGGATCACATCCGGCGCTACGGCTCGGCGCACACCGACAGCATCATCACCGGCGATATCGTGCGGGCCCGCCGCTTCCTCGCCGAGGTCGACTCCAGTTCGGTGATGGTCAACGCCTCGACGCGATTCGCCGACGGCTTCGAGTACGGACTCGGCGCGGAGATCGGTATCAGCACCGACAAGTTCCACGCCCGCGGCCCGGTGGGTCTGGAAGGCCTGACCACCAGGAAGTGGATCGTCCTGGGCGACGGTCACATCCGGGTTTGAAACCGGTCGGGCTGCTCGGCGGTTCCTTCGACCCCGTTCATGACGGTCATCTGCGGCTGGCCATCGAGGTGATGGAGGGCCTCGACCTCGATCACGTTCGGCTGGTCCCGCTCAACCTGCCCAACGCCACCAAGCTGCCGGTCGCCACCGGTGAACAACGGCTGGCGATGCTTCGCGCTGCGGTTGCCGGCGAGCCGCGCCTGGTGCCCGACGATCGCGAATTGCGGCGTGGCGGGATTTCGTATACGGTGGAAACGTTGCAGTCGCTGCGCGAGGAACTGCCCCATCAACCGCTATGCCTCATCCTCGGCATGGATGCCTACCGCCGCATAGGGACCTGGCACCAGTGGCAGCGATTACTGACGCTGTCGCACATCGTGATCGCTGCACGCCCGGGCGCCGGCCTCGCCGCCGCCGACCTGCCGACGGAGTTCGCACGCGCGGAAACCGCCGATCCCGAGATGCTGCGCAGGCGTCCCTGCGGCAGCGTCTACCGGCAGACCATCCAGCAGCTGGACATCTCCTCCACGCAGATCCGAGAGCGGTTGCGTCAGGGATTGAACGTGCGCTATCTGCTGCCGGACGCCGTGTTCGACTTCATCCATCGTCACCACCTGTATACGAGACCCGAATGACATCGACGCCGGAAGAGATCGCCGCGGCCATGGTCGCAGCGCTGGAGGACCTGAAGGCCGACAACATACAGGTTCTGGACGTTCGCAAGCTCACCTCCATGTGCGACTACATGATCATCGGCAGCGGCCGCTCCAACCGGCAGGTGCGCGCCATTGCCGACAGGGCTATCGAGGAGGCGGCGAAGCTGGGCGTCAAGCCGCTGGGGACGGAGGGGTACGAGGCCGGCGAATGGGTGCTGGTTGACCTGGGCGACGTGGTGGTGCACTGCATGCATCCGCTTACCCGGGCCTTCTATCAGCTGGAGAAACTCTGGGGCGACCCGGAGCTCGCGCGCCAATCCACGGCCGTGTGATCCCGCGGCTTGTTCTCCCTGGCTCGTGCGCGTAGTGCTCGCCACGGTGGCAAAAAGACCGCCCGAGTGGATACGGGCGGGATTCCGGGAATACGCCAAGCGGCTGCCCCGGCAGCTGTCGCTTACCTTGAGCGAGGTCGCGCCGCTCGCGCGCGACGGCAGTCAGAGCGCGGAGTCGGCCCGACGCAGGGAGGCGGAACGCCTGCGCGCGGCCGTTCCAAGCGGGGCGCGTCTCATCGCCCTCGACGAGCGCGGCCGCCAGTGGAGCACGCTTGAGCTGGCGGCTCAGCTCGAACGCTGGGTGCAGGACGGCCGTGATCTGGCGATGCTGGTCGGCGGCGCCGATGGCCTGGACCCCGCGATCATCGACAGCGCCGATTACGTCTGGTCGTTGTCCAAGCTGACCCTGCCGCACGCCCTCGTGCCGGTCGTCCTCGCCGAGCAGCTCTACCGGGCCTGGAGCCTCCTCCACCGTCATCCCTACCACCGGGCCTGAGTGTGGCGATGAACCAGTCGGCGCCAAGGATCTACCTTGCCTCGCGATCGCCGCGCCGCCGTGAGCTGCTCGCCCAGATCGGCGTGGGCCACGCCCTGCTGGACGTCGAGGTCGACGAGAGCTGGGACGGCGAGGAGCCGCCACGCGCGCACGTCATGCGACTGGCTCTGGAAAAGGCGCGGCGCGGCTGGGCCGACGTGGCGACGACCCGGCCTCTGCCGGTACTGGCGGCGGACACGGTCGTGGTGCTCGACGACGCGATCCTCGGCAAGGCCGAGCAGGTCCACGACGCGGTCGCCATGCTGAAGCGGCTCTCCGGCCGCAGTCACCGAGTCTACTCGGGGGTGGCCCTCATCGATTTGCGGGGCGAGGCACGGTCGGTCGTGAACATGAGCCGCGTGGTGTTCCGCGCGCTCTCGGCGGAGGAGATCAGGGCCTACTGCGACACGGGGGAGCCGCTCGGGAAGGCCGGCGGCTATGCCATCCAGGGCCGTGCCGCCGCCTTCATCGAGCGTCTCGAGGGCAGTTACTCCGGGGTGATGGGCTTACCGCTGTACGAGACTGCGGCGCTGCTGCGGGCCGCGGCCGTGCCGCTGTGACTCTCGCGGCCTGAGGCGGCCACCGGGTGCCGCAGTCGGGCCCGCTCGCGGGGTCGCAGCCGGGATCAGAATTGCGGGCGGGGCGAGGCGCTGTTGAAGCGCTTCAGGGACTCCTTGATCTCCTTTCGTGCGGCCGTGGCCGATCTCCAGCCCCGGATCTTGACCCACTTGCCCTTCTCGAGGTCCTTGTAGTGCTGGAAGAAGTGGGTGATCCGCTCGATGAGGCCGGGGGAGAGATCGGCCGGCTTGCCGATGTGGGCATATTTCCGATAGACCTTGTCGATGGGGACGGCGAGTATCTTGGCGTCGATACCGGATTCGTCCTCCATCTCCAGCATGCCGACCGGCCGGCACACCACGACCGACCCCGCTATCAACGGCACCGGCGTAGGCACCAGTACGTCTACCGGGTCGCCGTCGCCGGCCAGGGTGTGCGGGACGTAGCCATAGTTGCAGGGGTACACCATGGAGACCTCGAGGAATCGGTCGACGAAGATCGCGCCGGTCTCCTTGTCGACCTCGTACTTCACGGGTTCACCGCGCATGGGGATCTCGACGATGACGTTGATCTCGTCGGGGGCCTTGCTTCCTGGTCCTACGTTATTGATCACGTTGGTTCTTTCGATTGGGAATAGCGGATTGCCGAGTTCCGGGCGGGGTGCGGTCGCGCGGCCTGACGGTCATTATCCTGGATTTGCCGCAATGCACAAAATACCCGAATGCCGCCGGCCGCCATGGGTCGCATCAGCCGAAGTGGCAGACGTAGTCGAGGGTCTCGAGCGTCTCGATCTCGAAGCTGCTGTTGCCGGGGACGCTGAAGGACTGGCCCCCCTCATAGGCCGTCCACTCCGACTCCCCGGAGCGCCGAATACGGCACCGTCCCGCCACGAGCTCCATGATCTCCGGCGCCCCGGTATTGAAGGTCAGCGTGCTCGGAAAGATGACGCCGACGGTCTTGCGCGTCCCGTCCGGGGCCAGCACGGTGTGGCTCACGCACTTGCCGTCGAAGTAGATGTTCGACTTTTTCAATAGGCTTACGTTATCGAGCTGCAGCACGGTTGAGTCCCTCCGACAGCGTGAGAACGCTGCGAATCCTACCAGAATGCCTGCGCCAGTCCGATCGCGTTGCACCCTTGGCCGCGGTTAATGTCAAATAGCGGGCCATGCCCCCTCTGCGCCGCTCACATGTCCTCGACTGACCACGCCCGGCGAACCCCCAGTCCGGGCACCGATGCCGGTCTGGTCGCACTCGGTCGCGCCGTCATCGAGACCGAAGCGGCGGCGGTTTCCGCGCTGGCGGGCCGGGTGGACGGGAACTTCGTGGCCGCGGCGCGCCACATGCTCGCCTGCGAGGGGAGGATCGTGGTGCTCGGCATGGGCAAGTCCGGCCACATCGGCGGCAAAGTTGCCGCCACGCTGGCGAGCACCGGTACGCCGGCGTTCTTCGTGCACCCCGGCGAGGCGAGCCACGGCGACATGGGGATGATTACCTCCAAGGACGTGGTGCTCGCGCTGTCGAATTCCGGCGAGACCAACGAGCTGATCATCCTGTTGCCGCTCATCAAGCGCCTGGGCGTGCCTCTCATCGCGCTGACCGGCAAGCCGGACTCGACGATCGGCAAGGCGGCCACCGTGGTCATCGACGTCAGCGTCGAACACGAGGCCTGTCCGCTGCGCCTGGCGCCGACCTCCAGCACGACGGCGGCGCTGGCGATGGGGGACGCGCTGGCGATCGCGCTGCTCGACGCGCGCGGGTTCACCGCGGACGATTTCGCGTTCGCGCATCCAGGCGGGAGCCTGGGGCGGCGCCTGCTGCTGAAGGTCGGCGATCTCATCCACACGGGTGAGGAGGTGCCGAGGGTGGGGGAAAACACGCTGTTGCGGGACGCACTGGTGGAGATGACGCGCAAGGGATTCGGCATGACTTCCGTCATCGACGCCGGCGGCAAGGTCTCCGGGGTTTTCACCGACGGCGACCTGCGTCGCGCGCTGGATCGCTCCATCGACGTCCACTGCGCGCGGATGCACGAGGTGATGACCAGGCAGTTCAAGTCGATAGGCGCCGATATGCTGGCCGCCGAGGCGCTGGCGCTGATGCAGAGGCACAAGATCACCGCGCTGCTGGTGATCGACGAAGCAAACGAACTGCGGGGACTGCTGCACATGCAGGACCTGCTGCGCGCGGGCGTGGTCTGACGGTAGCGAGAAGATGATGCGGGAGATACGCGAGCGCGCCGCCAGGGTGCGCCTGGTCTGCTTCGACGTCGACGGGACCCTGACGGACGGGCGCCTCATCCTCGGCGAGCGAGGCGAGGAGTACAAGGTCTTTCACTCGCGGGACGGACAGGGGCTGGTGATGCTGCGGGAGGCGGGCCTGAATGTCGCGGTCATTACCGGACGTTCCTCGCCGATAGTCGCGGAACGCATGGCCACGTTGGGCATAAGGTTCGTGTTCCAGGGGACGAAGGCGAAGCTGCCGGTATTCGAGGAGCTCCTTCGCGAGCTCGACCTCACGCACCAGCAGGCGGCCTTCGTGGGCGACGATCTGCCGGATCTCTCGGCGATGGTGAGATCGGGGCTTGCGATCGCGGTCGCCGACGCGCACCCGGAGATAAGGCGCCACGCGCACTGGACGACGGAACTGGCGGGCGGCCGCGGCGCAGCGCGCGAGGTGAGCGATCTCATCCTCGACGCCCAGGGATTGCTGGCGGCGCAGCACGCGCGCTATCGCATCGAGTAGCCGCTCTCGTGCTGAATCAACGGACAATTTTGCTGGTCGCGGTGATGCTCGCGGCCGCCACGGCGTGGTGGCTGAGCGAGCTGGGCAGCGGAGACCGCGCCGCGCCCGCCCTGCAGGCGCACGAGCCGGATTACTACATGGAGAATTTCACTCAGTCGCGTATGAACGAGGACGGCAGGCTGCGTCACCGCCTTACGGCCGAGATGATGCTGCATTACCCGGACGACGACAGCACCGAATTGGTCAAGCCGGTGCTCGAAGTCTACAATGAGGGTCCTCTGCCATGGCGCGTGCGCGCGGAAAAGGGCTGGATCAGCGCGAACAACGATGTCGTGCTGTTGACCGGCGAAGTGCACATATGGCGCGACGACGAGAACGGCGAGCGGGAACTGGACGTGCTTACCCGTGATGTGCGCGTGTTGCCGAAGGAGCGCTACGCGGAGACCGACAAGGCCGCCCGCATACACGGACCCGGGGTGCTCTACAACGCCGTCGGCATGCGCGCCATCTTCAGGGAAAACCGTCTTGAGCTGTTGAGCCGAGTGAAGGGCCGGCATGAATCCGCGAACGAGAATTCTTGAAGCGCTGCTGCTCGCAGCGGCCTGCGGCGCGAGCGGCGCCGCCGTGGCGCTGGCCACGGACAAGGATCAGCCCATCGAGATCGAGGCTGATTACGCCGAGCTGCGCAAGAACGAGCGCCAGACGATCTACAAGGGCAACGTCATCGTCACGCAGGGCAGCATACGCATGTGGGGCGATGTGCTCACGGTCCATTACGACGAGAACGACGAACTGAAGGACGCCATCCTCGAGGGCAAGCCGGCGCATTTCAAACAGAGGCCGGACGGCAAGGACGAGGACTTCGAGGGCGAGGCGTTGCGCATGGAATACCATGCCCAGGACGAACGCCTGCATCTCATCGACGACGCCAAGCTGGTGCAGGGCAAAGCCTCGTTCACCGGGCCGCTCATCGTCTACGACACCAGGAACAGCGTACTCACCGGCCAGGGCCGGCCCAAGACCACGACCGAGGGTGCCGCGGGCGAGGAGAGGCCCGCCGGCGGCCGCGTGCGCATGATCATACCGCCGAAGGAAAAGAGGGCGACGCCCTGATCGCCGCGCGTCATGGTTAATCGCCTTCCGGAGTCGAGCGGCCGCCGCGATGCGGCACCGCCCCGCGGTCATCCAGCCCCGTCGCGCCGATGAGCGAGCTCACCGCCCACAGCCTGTCCAAGCGCTACAAGCAACGCGAGGTGGTCAAGGACGTCAGCCTTACCGTGAAGAGCGGTGAGGTGATAGGCCTGCTCGGCCCCAACGGCGCGGGCAAGACCACGAGCTTTCACATGATCGTGGGCCTCATTCCATGCGACAGCGGCCAAATCCTGGCCGACGGCAACGACATCACCCATCGCCCCATGGACGAACGGGCGCGCATGGGCCTGGGGTATCTGCCCCAGGAGGCCTCGGTCTTCCGCAAGCTTTCGGTGGAGGACAACGTTCGCGCCGTGCTCGAGGTGCTGCCCCACCTGAATGCCAAGCAGCAGGCGCGGCGGCTAGACAA
Source organism: uncultured Gammaproteobacteria bacterium (assembly GCA_964614765.1). Classification (GTDB taxonomy): domain Bacteria; phylum Pseudomonadota; class Gammaproteobacteria; order JAJPIJ01; family JAJPIJ01; genus JAJVHZ01. Next base: position 3,551 of record CAZTPK010000004.1, on the reverse strand, counting down.
TCTGCTGCGCGAGTTTCACCTCGACCACCTGCGCGGCAGCATGGGCGCCAGCCTCTCGGGCGGGGAGCGCCGCCGCCTGGAGATCGCGCGGGCGCTGGCGACCGAACCGCGCTTCATCCTGCTCGACGAGCCGTTCGCCGGCGTCGACCCGATCTCCGTCATCGACATCCAGAAGATCATCCAGCATCTCTGCAACATCGGTATCGGGGTCCTGGTCACCGACCACAACGTGCGCGAGACCCTCGGCATCTGCAATCGCGCCTACATCGTCAGCGAGGGGCGGATCATCGCCGAGGGCGACCCCGACACCATACTGGCGGACGACCACGTCCGGGATGTCTATCTCGGGGCGGAATTCAAGCTCTGACCGGGGCGGCGCGGCGGGAACGTGAGGCGGGTCATGCCGGGCATGCACGCGGCGTGCCGTTCCATGATTTTGGGTTAAACTATCAAACAGAAGGCAGCCGTGAGCCGCCCGGTTTTCGCCCTGCGTGACCAGATGTCTACCCGATGAAACAATCCATCCAGCTCCGGCTCGGACAGCACCTGACGATGACGCCGCAGCTGCAGCAGGCGATACGCCTCCTGCAGCTGTCGACCGTCGAACTGAACCTGGAGATCCAGCAGGCCCTGGAGTCCAACATGATGCTCGAGCTTTCCGAGGAGGGCTCGGAGGGCGCCGAGGACGTGGACCGCTTTCTGCGCGACGGCGAGGCGGCGGGCGACACCGGCGCCGCGGCCGGCGCGACGGGACGCCAGGAGCCCGAGCCGGGGCTCGAGGCGACCGAACACCACGACTCCGAGGACGCCCCGCGCGCCACCGACATCCCCGCGGAGCTTCCCGTGGACACCGCCTGGGAGGACATCTACGACGGCGGCCCCGCGCTGCCCTCGGGAGGGGCCTCGGCGAGCGAGGACATGGAGTTCGAGAGCCAGCGCAGCGCCGCGGAGACGCTGGTCGATCACCTGCGCTGGCAGCTCAATCTCACGCCGCTGAGCGACACCGACGAGGCCATCGCCCTGGCGGTCATCGACGCCATCAACGCCGACGGCTATCTCGAGGCCGGCATGGAGGAGCTGCAGGAGGCGGCCGGGCCCGGCGTGGAACCCGAGGAGATCGTGGCGGTCATCAAGCGCATCCAGCAGTTCGACCCGCCTGGGGTCTGCGCGCGCGATCTGCGCGAGTGCCTGCTGCTGCAGCTGGCGCAACTGCCTGCCGATACTCCCTTCCTGGCCGAGGCCCGGCGCCTGGTCGAGGAGCACCTGCAGCTGCTCGCGTCCCGTGATTACACGCAGCTGCTGCGCAAGATGAAGCTCGCGCGCGAAGATCTGCAGAAGGTCGTCAACCTGATCCAGTCGCTGAACCCGCGGCCGGGCTCGCAGTTCGCGGCGGAGGAGACCGAGTACGTGGTGCCGGACGTGTTCGTGCGCCGCAAGGTCGGCAAGTGGCACGTGGAGCTCAATCCCGAGGCCGTTCCCTCGTTGCGCATCAACCGCCGCTATGCCGGCATGATCAGGCGCGCGGACAACAGCCCCGACAACAGCTCGCTGCGCGCGCACCTGCAAGAGGCCCGCTGGTTCATCAAGAGCCTGCAGAGCCGCGGCGAGACCCTCCTGAAGGTGGCCACCGCCATCGTCGAAAGGCAGCGGGCCTTTCTCGAGCACGGCGAGGAGGCGATGAAGCCGCTGGTTCTGCACGATATCGCCGAGACGCTGGGCATGCACGAGTCGACCATATCGCGGGTCACGACGCGCAAGTACATGCACACCCCGCGCGGGATATACGAGCTCAAATATTTCTTCTCCAGCCACGTCAGCACGGCTGCCGGCGGCGAGGCCTCTTCGACTGCCATACGTGCCGTAATACGCAAGCTCATCGACGCGGAGAACGCGATGAAACCCCTGAGCGACAGCACGATTGCGCAGATACTCTCCGACCAGGGCATCAACGTCGCCCGGCGAACGGTCGCGAAGTATCGCGAGGCGATGAACATCCCGCCCTCGCACGAGCGCAAGCGGCTGACCTGACCGTTGTCGAACCTACCCACCCCGATTCCCAGGAGTCACGCATGCAAATCGAACTGACCGGAAACCATGTCGAGATAACCCCGGCCCTGCGTCAGTACGTGGAGTCCAAGTTCGAGCGAATCGAGCGCCACTTCGACAACCTGATAGGCATCCACGTAGTGCTGAGCGTGGAGAAGCTGCGCCACAAGGCCGAGGCGACGGTGCAGGCCGGCCGCGCGACAGTCTTCGCGGACGCCGTCGACGAGGACATGTACGCGGCGGTGGACTCGATGCTGGACAAGATCGATCGGCAGGTGAAGAAGCACAAGGAGAAGATCACCGCGCATCGCGCCACCAAGCCCCGCGAGCAGAGCTGATTCCGCGGCGGGAGCGCGACGGTGTCCTCGGTAACCATCAGTGAGCTCTTCGAGGCGAACGCCGATCGCCTCCAGTTGAAGTGGCTGGTGGGACAGCAGGGCGCGCAGCGCGCCGTGGTGGCGCAGGCGATGCGTTCCCCCGGGGCGCGGCCGGCCGGCGACGACATCGACGCGGCCGGGCAGGCGCCGGTGGCGATCAATCAGGTCGCCCCGAGCCGGGCCCTGGTCGGGCACCTGAATCTCATACATCCGAATCAGGTGCAGGTCTTGGGCACCTCCGAGCTGCATTATCTGGCGAGCCTGCGCGAAATCTCGCGGCAGGACGCGATCCGCCAGCTCTTCAGTCACGCGCCGGTGAGCCTCATCATCGCCGAGGGGCGCTACTGTCCGGAGGACATCACGCAGATCTGCATGCATACGCAGACGCCGCTGTTCGTGACCGAGAGCAACAGCGACAAGGTCGTCGACACGCTGCACTATTTTCTGAGCAACCGGCTGGCGCAGGTCGTCACGCTGCACGGCGTGTTCATGGAAGTGACGGCCATCGGCGTGCTGCTGGTGGGACCGCCGGGAGTGGGCAAGAGCGAGCTCGCGCTGGAGCTCATCACCCGCGGCCACCGTCTCGTCGCCGACGACGCGCCGGAGTTCTCGCGCATCGCCCCGGACATCATCAGCGGCACCTGCCCGCCCTCGCTGGCGGACTTTCTGGAAGTGCGCGGCATCGGCATCGTCAACGTCCGCCAGCTCTTCGGCGACAGCGCGGTGAAACGCAGCAAGTACCTGCGCCTGATCATCCGTCTGGAGCGCCTGGAGCGCGATCAGCTCGTCGATATCGACAGGCTGTCGGGCAGCTACCGCAACCGGCGCATACTGGACATGGACGTACCCGAGATCACCATCCCGGTGGCACCGGGACGCAACCTCGCCGTGCTCGTGGAGTGCGCGGCGCGCAATCACATCCTGCGCACCAGCGGCTACAACTCCTCCGAGGACTTCATCCAGCGTCAGAACGACCTCATCGTCGCCCAGGAGCCGCCCGATGCCGCCACGGGATAGGCGCCTGGTCATCGTCACCGGGCTCTCCGGCTCCGGCAAGACCGTCGTTCTGCACGCGCTCGAAGACCTTGGATTCTACTCCGTAGACAACCTGCCCGTCGCTCTCGCTCC
>CAZTPK010000003.1:0-22333 GCA_964614765.1 uncultured Gammaproteobacteria bacterium | reverse complement strand
GTTACTGGACGGCCGCGCGCGCCTGGAGCAGGCCAAGGAGCAAGTCCGCCATCTGCTCGACACGCGGCTGCGCCCGGACGGCATACCCGAAGTCGTGCGGAATTTCCTGCTTACGCACTGGCGCCGACTGCTCATCACCGAATTCACCACCGATGGAGGCGACAGCGACGCCTGGCGGGCGGCGGTTAGAACCATGGACGAGCTGGTCTGGAGCACACTGCCCAAGCGCAACGGCCAGGAACGTGAAAAACTCGGCCGGCTGTTGCCGAAGCTGCTTGCCAATCTGAGAAAGGGGATGGAGCAGATATCGATGCCCGCTGTCGCGCGCAGTGGCTTTCTTGCGAAACTCGAGAAGGCGCACGCCGAGGCAATGCGCGGGGAGCCGGGGATCGGGGCCGCAAAGGTTGGCGTCCCCGTGCTGACCGAGCTTCTCGCCGAGCCCGCCCAGGATCCGCCGCCCCTGGTGAGCGAGGAACCGAGCATCCTCGACATCACCACAGGCGAGATGAGCGGCGACGTGGATGAGATGATCGCCGCGGAATCGCCGCGCCAGCCGCCGCCGCGCGAGATCACTGAGCCACTCGCCGCGGCCCTCGCGCCCGAGGTGAGCGCGGCCAGAACCGATGTCGCCGCGGACCCGAGGCAAGACGGCCCGTCTCAGCGCTCGCCGGAGGACAACGTGCAGGCGGTCGCCGGCGATCGCCGTGAGGAACCGGCGCACGAGTCGGCCCTGCAATTGCTGGAGAACGCGCAGAGCGCCGCCGAGAGAATACGCGAGCGCCTATCCACGTCAGACGAGGTGAATCTTTCCGAGGTATTGCCTCCGGCATCCGACCTGCCGCCGCCATCCGGGCAGACCGCACGGAAGGAGCGCTCGGTACTGGATATGACGGCCAACACCTTCTATCGCCTCTTCGCGCAAGATGCCAGCAAGGAGGAGAAGGCCGCGGCGACCCGGGAGCTCCAGTTCGAGGAGCTCACCCTCGGGGACACCCGCAACCCGGTGGTCGCCCAGCAGGAGGACGAGCATCTTCTACAAGTGCTGTCGCTCGAGCCGGGCACATGGGTAGAGTTCAAGCAACCGGACGGAACGACCATCGCCGGCCGCTACACCTACTACACTCCGGAGACCGAGACCTACGTGTTCTCCGATCGCAGCGGTCGACGACTCACACATCGCACGCGCAACGGACTGGTGACGGACTTCCGGCGGGGGACGGCGTGCGTTACGCAGCAGCCGGCGGCACTGCTGGATCGCGCCTTCACCCGCCTGCTCGACCCCTCAACCTGGGTCGCACGCCGCCGCTAATGACGACAAGACGCCGATTTTCCCGCGAGGATCCATAAATGGGACACCCATCCGCCGCCGTGCACCAGGAGCCGACCGGCCGGCCGACCGCACAGGGGCTGGTCGCATCCGTACAGGGGCTGGTCTCGCCCCCCGATATCTGTATCAAGGTAACCGAGCTGCTGCAGTCGCCGGATTGCTCTATACACGATCTCGGCGAGGTGATCCTGCGCGACCCGAACCTTACCGCCAAGCTGCTGCGCCTGGTCAACAGCGCCGCGGTCGGACTGCGCACGCGGGTGGACACGGTCTCCCGCGCCATCACCGTCATCGGCACGCGCGAGTTGTACAACATGGTCCTTGCGATCTCGGCGGTGCGGACGTTCCGCAACCTGCCGAGCAAGCTGGTGAGTATGGACGTGTTCTGGCGCCACTCGATATATACGGGCTTACTCGCCCGGCTCCTCGGCAAGCATTGCGGCGTCCTGCACCCGGAGCGACTGTTCATTGCCGGACTGTTGCACGATGTCGGCAGCCTGGTGCTGTATCGCAGTCTGCCGGAGGTGGCCGGCGAGCTGCTGCTGACGGCGCAGGGAGACGAACAGGTGCTCTGCCACGCCGAGAGCGACGTGCTGGGTTTCACGCACGCCGAGCTGGGGGGGTTGCTGCTCGCCACCTGGAATCTGCCCGAGACGCTGTGCGAAGCGACCACGTGGCACCACGAACCCGGCAGGGCGCAGGCCGCGAGGCTCGAGGCGGCCGTCGTGCACGTGGCCGACGTCCTGGCGAACCGTTCGGGAATTGCCGGCTTTTGTGAAACGACGAGCCCCACCGGGGAGATCGATCCGGCGGCCGTGGCACTCATCGGGGCGCTGGCAGTCAGCGACCAAGACGCCATCACCGGTGAGGCGGGGGCATTGCTCGCCGAGACGCTCGCCGTGCTCGCCGCCTGAGGCCGTTGGCGGAGTGCGAGGTGATCCCGGCCGTCGCGGCTCCGCGCGACCGGGGTGGTGAGCGTGGTTTTGGCGGGGCGCGCGGCATCCATGCCGGTAGTGCGGCTACTTGCGTTATCCTTACCTCGATGAAGTCAGCCCCCACTTTGGGTTTCGGGCTCGGTCTGCGCACCGTGCACTACGAATCCGTGCTCGCCGGGGAGCACGACGTCGACTGGTTCGAGGTGCTCTCCGAGAACTACATGGTCGACGGCGGCAAGCCTTTGTATTACCTCGACCGCATCGCGGAGCGATATCCGGTGGTCATGCACGGCGTTTCGCTGTCGATAGGCAGCACCGACCCGCTGGATCGCGAGTACCTGAAACGCCTGAAAGCCTTGGCGCAGCGCTGTCGGCCGCGGTGGATCTCCGACCACCTCTGCTGGACCGGGGTGGCGCACACCAACCTTCACGACCTCATGCCGCTGCCCTATACGGAGGAGGCGCTGGCGCATGTCGTGGAGCGCGTAGGCGCGGTGCAGGATTTTCTCGGCCGCCGCATCCTCCTGGAAAACGTATCGAGCTACGTGAGCTACACGACCTCCACAATGACGGAGTGGGATTTCCTACGGGAGGTCGCGGAGCGTGCCGATTGCGAGATCCTTCTGGACATCAACAATATCTACGTCAGCGGGTTCAATCACGGCTTCGACCCGGGAGTCTTCATCGATTCGGTCCCGATCGGCCGCGTGCGCCAGATCCACCTTGCCGGCCATAGCCGTCATGCCGATTACATCGTCGACACCCACGACCATCCGATCGTGGACCCGGTATGGGATCTCTACGAGGCGGCGATCCGGCGCTTCGGACCGGTCGCGACCATGATCGAGCGCGATGACCGTATTCCTGCGCTGGAGGAACTGGTAGCCGAGCTCGACAGGGCGCGCGCTTCCGCCGCGCGTGTGCTCGGCCATGCATCGGCTGCGTGAGCTTCAGGAACGCTTTCAGCGCTACGTGCTGGAGGCCGACGAGTCGGCGGTCGAGGGCATGTTTGCCGACAGCGGCGGCGCCGACGTCGCGGTGCGGCGCGGCGTGTATTTCGACGCCTACCGCCTGCGCCTCATCGGCGCATTGAAGGTCGACTATCCCGTTCTTCTGGCGGCACTGGGCGAAGAGGGCTTCGAGCGCCTCGCGCGGGAATACACTGCTCGCACGCGCAGTCCTTATTACAATCTGCGCTGGTACGGCGGCGGCCTGGCCGATCATCTGAGGACAACCTCCGGCACCACCGCGCAGCCCTGGCCGGCGGATCTTGCGGCCTTCGAGTGGGCCCTGATGGCCGCCTTCGATGCCGCGGACAGGAACACCCTGAGCGTCGAGGAACTCTCCGCGCTGGCCCCGGAGCATTGGCCCGTGGCGAGGTTCGCCCTGCATCCGAGCGTGCGCATCCTGCATCTCGAATTCGAGGTTGCGAAGCTGTGGAAGGCCCACAAGGCCGGGGAGGACGTCTGCGGACGAGAGCCGGACGCGCGCCCCGGCTGCTGGCTCATCTGGCGGCAGGGGCTGGAGACCTTCTTCCGCTCGCTGGAGTCCGAGGAGGCCGTGGCTCTCGAGGTCCTCGGCGCGGGCGGCACGTTCGGGCAGGTGTGCGAACGATTGCATGAACGCTGCGAGAACGCGGCACTGCGGGCTGCAAGCCTGCTGAAGCGCTGGCTTCTGGATGGACTGATCACGGACCTGCGGCGCGGCGCCGAATAAGGCGGGCCGCGCGCCGCATCCGGTTACAATTCCGGAACGCGGATATACTTTCCGTTCGACATACAATCGGAGACCGACAATGGAAGGCGCTGGGTCGTTCGTCGTCGTACTGCTCGTCTTTGCCGCCATCTATCTCTGGCGCGGGGTCATCACGGTCAGACAGGGCTACGAATACACCGTGGAGACCTTCGGCCAGTACACGCGCACGCTTGGCCCCGGACTGCACTGGATCTGGCCGTGGGTGCAGCGCATAGGGCGGCGCATCAGCATGATGGAGACGGTACTGGACGTCCCATCGCAGGAGGTCATCACCCAGGACAACGCCATGGTGCGCGTCGACGGGATCGTCTTTTTCCAGGTTCTGGAGGCGGCCAAGGCGGCCTACGAGGTGGAGCACCTGGAGCAGGCGGTACTCAACCTGACGATGACCAACATCCGCAGCGTGATGGGATCCATGGATCTCGATCAGCTGCTCTCCAAGCGCGACGACATCAACAGCCGCCTGCTGCATGTCGTCGATGCCGCGACCACGCCGTGGGGCATCAAGGTGACCCGCATCGAGATCAAGGACATCTCGCCTCCGAAGGACCTCGTCGACTCGATGGCGCGCCAGATGAAGGCGGAGCGTGACAAGCGTGCCGCCATACTGGAAGCCGAGGGGCAGCGTGCCGCGGAGATCCTGCGCGCCGAGGGCGACAAGCAGTCCGCCATCCTCGAGGCCGAAGGTCGCAAGGAGGCGGCCTTCCGCGATGCCGAGGCGCGCGAGCGCGCGGCCGAGGCCGAGGCGAAAGCGACGATGATGCTGTCGCAGGCCATCGCCAAGGGCGACGTGCAGGCTGTCAACTACTTCGTCGCGCAGAAATACATCGAGGCGCTTCAGCATATCGCCGGGGCGCCCAATCAGAAGGTCATCATGGTTCCGCTGGAGGCCGCCAACGTCATCGGCGCGGTCAGCGGGATTGCCGAGCTGGCGAAGGCCGCGCACTTGAAAGGAGCCGGCGGCAATGGGTGACTGGCAGCCGAACTACTGGCATTGGTGGGTCCTCGGCGTGTTGCTGCTCGTCGTGGAGATGTTCATTCCGGGCGCGTTCTTCCTGTGGATGGGAATATCGGCGGGCGTCGTCGGCTTGGCGGTGCTGCTGATTCCGGCGATGGGTCTGAAGGCCCAGATCGCAGCCTTCGCCGTGCTTTCGATCGTCACCGTTCTCCTCGCTCGCACCTACCTGCGACGCAATCCGCTGCCGACCGATCTGCCGCAACTCAACCGGCGGGCCGCCCAGTACGTCGGCCGCACCCTGACGTTGAACGAACCGATCGTCAATGGCTTCGGGACCGTGCGCGTGGACGATTCGATGTGGCGCATTCAGGGGCCGGACTGTCCCGCCGGCACCATCATCGAGGTGGTATCCACGGACGGCGCAATGCTGAACGTGCGTCCCCGCGCCTGAGGCTCGCCGCCCCCACCGCGAGCGGCGCCTCTGATTCAACGAAGCTCTGCAGTGAGCAGAGCTTCCTGCGGTGCATGGATGCGCCGCCATCTTCGACGGCCGCAGGCCCTTGAAAATGAAGGTCGGCAAGAATCACACGTCCTGCCGACCGTGCGCTGAGAACTCCAGGATGGACTTGCTCAGAGCGTCCTTGACTCATTTATCCCGCCACGCTCGGCGGCGACACCCACGCGCACCCGGGAAAGCGAAGGGGAGGCAGGCACCCCGACCTTGACAGGTTCCCTGGCGTGGACTATGCTGCATCGCAATATGCTGCAATGCAGCAGTAGAGTGAACGATGAACTGACGCCTACCCTGCGGTAGTCAACGTAAAGAGGAGAACCGCGATGCAACCCACCCTGAATTACAGCGATATGCTCAATTATTACAGCAATGCCGTCGAGCTCGGCCTGCGCACCGGCAAGGTCATGCAGAACGCCGTCGAGCGCTCGTTGCGCGAGCATCTGCACTTTGTCGAGCTGGCGGTCGGCCAGTTCGCGCCACTGACCAAGGTCGAGCAGCCCAAGGACCTGGTCGCCGCCCAGTCCGCGATGATGGAGTCGTTGCGCGACAGCTTCACGACCACCACCAAGAACCTGCTGCAGATCCAGCAGGACGCCGGGGCCGAAATCAAGGCCCTGTTCAGCGAGAGCGCCGAGAAGTTCGCTCCGGAGAGCTTGACCAAGTTCTTCAAGGTCGCCTAACCGGCACGCCGGCGTACAGCTGGCCGCGAGATCCGCGACACGGGCCCGATCTGGGTCCGATCGCGGATTTTTTTTCGCATGCGGCTCAACGCCAGTGCGGCGGATAGGTCCTCTCGAATCCGGGCAGGGCCTCCACGTTGCGCATCCATTGCGCGACCGCCGGAAAATAGTCCGCGAACGGCGCGAGCTTCAGACCCAATGAAGCCGCCTCGTCCTTCCCGAGCGCCCGCAGCAGTATCGCCGCCTGAGGGTACAGGACGACGTCCGCGGCGGTGACCGAATCGCCAACCAGCCATCGCCGGCCGGTCAGCTTGGCATTCAGCAGGGCGTATTCATCGCGAAGCGTGTTCGCCGCGCTCATGATCGATTCGCGCTGTTCGGCGGCGGCGCGCGCAAATATCGGCCGCACCACGTTTTCCGTCGGCTGCTCGATGTAGGACGCGCATTCACAGAAGCTCATCATGATACGCGCCGAGGTCTCCGGGTCCTCGCCGAAGAGTCGTACAGCCGGATATTTGTCGTCCAGGTACTTCATGATCGCCAGCGATTCGTACACGACGAATTCGCCGTCTTTCAGAACCGGGACTTTGCCGCGCGGATTCAGACGCAGGAACTCGGGCGACTTGTGCTGCTTCTTGGAAAACTCCAACAGCCGCGACTCGTACGGAAGCCGCTTCACCTCCAGAGTCAGCAGTACGCGCCATGCGAACGGACTGCCGCTTCCCCAGAACACTTCCAGTGCCATGCCCCCCCCTTTTCTCGAGTTTGAGTCTACGCCGCCGGCGCCGCCTGGGCCCCGGCGCTGCGGATCGACGGGATCTCGATGCCGGCCTTGCGGAATTTCGACAGGATGGCCTTGCGCACGTCGCTGGCGACGCGGCCTTTGTCATCCAGGTCGTCGAGCTGGAAGCTCAACTGGTATTCGGCGCCGCGGTCATTGAAATTGATCAGAGACACCGAGGGCGCCGGGACGCGCACCACCTGAGGATGGTCCGTGGCGCACGCGAGCAGCAGGCTCTCGATGCGCTCTGGCTCGACGGTGAACGGCGCCACCACCCTCACCTCCACGCGCCCGACGCGGTTGTGATGGGTCCAGTTCAGCACCGATGTCTGCAGCAGGTCCGCGTTCGGGATGATCACCGAGGCGTGCAGCCCGGTCTCGATCTCGGTCGATCGCACGCGGATCTTCCGCACCACGCCTTCGTAATTGTTGACCACGACCGTATCACCCACTTTCACCGGCCGCTCGATGAGCAGAATGATGCCGGAGATGAAATTGTTGACGATGTTCTGCAGTCCGAAGCCTATGCCCACTGACAGCGCACCGGCCACGACGGCGAGGCCGGTGAGGTTGATCCCGAGGGCGGAGATGGCCGCCAGGATCGCGATGCCCACACCGAGGTAATTCACGGTGGAGGTGATGGCCGTGCGTACTCCGATGTCCAGCCGCGTGTTCGGGAGCAGGCGGAAGTCCAGGAAGTGCTGCAACAGCCGCGTGAACACGATGATCGCGCCGAAGATGACGATAGCGACCAGGACGTCGGTCAGCGAGAACTTGTGCGTGCCGATGCTGAAGCTGCCGAAGATGCCCAACGTCCAGTCGGCCACGTCGCGCGGCGGAATCCCCCACAGCCAAAGGGCGATGAAGATTCCCGCCACGGTCAGCAGCAGGTCGATGACCGCCATCGCCCAGAAGGTGACGGCACGTCCGCCCTGGTCGGACAGTCCAAGGGCCTGTCTCACCGCCGCCGCCGGACCCGTCGCCGTCAACAACAGATGCGAACAGGATTCCCTCGCCAGGAACCGGACCGCGAACACGGCGCCGGCCAGCAGCAGCGTCAGGATGGTGTTGCGCAGGACGTAGTCCGCGAGCGCGTGATAGCCGAGCAGATTGCAGGCGACCGACGCGACGGCGATCAGCGCGAGCGCTCCGCGCAGGTAGGCCGACAGCGCCGGCAGCCGGCGGCGCGGCTGCTCTTCGAACCACTCCGTGGATTCCTCGACCTCCCACAACTTCTTCCAGGCCATCGACAGCAGCAGTATCGCCAGCAGCAGATTGATGCCGAAGGAGTGCAACGAAGCGAGCTCGACCGGCTCGCCGAAACGCTTCATGAAGGCCGACAACGCCATCTGGATCGCAATGATGGCCGCGAGCAGGTGCAGGCGCTTGCCGATCTTCTCGGAAGCGGACGCGGACACCGGCGTCAGCCGCCAGTTTGGCTGTTCGGGTGAAAAGGCGGCTCTGATCAGCGCGGCCACGAGGAGGTAGAAGACGATCGCGTAGAGCAGCCACAGCGGCGCACCGATGGACGGATCGAGAAACGGCCGAACGAACAACCACCATGCCGCCGCGAGTACGATGGCGATGACGACCACCGGCACCAGTCCGCGGCTGACGGCGTCGACGACCGCGGCGATGAGACGACGGCCGTAGCTCGGATACGGCACGGCCGGGTCGCGTCCCCACCGCACCATCATTCGCTGCCGGACCATCCGGCCAACGACAACCGCGATGTAAGTGCCCAGCGCCACCAGCGGCAGGACCACCCATCGCTTCTTGCCGCCGCCCACGACCTCGCGCGCATGTATGGCCTGCAAGGTCACCCAGAGCTGCGAGCCGGCGCGCTCCAGGGTCTCCGGCAGATACGGCAGCGGACCGCGCACCAGCAGGTCCGCATTCCGGCGCTCGAACTGCAGGGCGGAGATCCGTATCAGCAGCGCATCCGTGCGGGTGATCGTGAGATCGCACTGCCTGACCTGCCCGGCGAGATCGGCAAGAGCCGCATTCAGCTCGGCGCGCGCGCGCTTGACGTCCGCGGACTCCGGCGGCGCGCCTTCGGCGGGCTCCGGGCCCAGCGCCTCGACCCGGGCCGCGAACTGATCGACCTTGCGCTGGACCGCGCGCCCGTGCCCCTGCGCTTGCTCGCGTACCTTGTCAATCTCGGCGCGCAAGCGCTCCGCGGCCGTCGCGCTGAGTGTGCCGGTGTCGAGACGGGACTCCGCGTTCTTCAGGGTCTTGTCCCATTGCGCCGCGAGATAACGGAAGCCGGACTCCAGCGGTGCGTCCGCCGCATGAACGGCGAACAGGCAGGCGCACAACAGCGCACCCAGCGTCAGCCGCCACAACGAACGTGAATCTGCAAGAGGGCGTCGCTCCATGGTGGGCGATTATAGGTGCTACTGAACCGGCGAAGGCAATTATCGGCCATATGCTAGACTGGCCGCCGCGAATCCTAATGCTTGCCCTCCTGCCGGACTGCGATGGCCTATACAAACTCCCAACGCGGCACCATCCACGTCGAGGACGCGCGGGTGCTGAGCCACGAGGCATATCCCGGCGATCAGTTCCTGCTGCGTCTTCATGCCCCGCAGATTGCGCGGCGTGCGCGGCCCGGAGCCTTCGTGCACCTGCGATGCGACCCGCTGCTGCCCATGCGCCGCCCGATGTCGGTCATGCGCGCGAGCCCCGCGCAGGAATGGATCGACATCCTGTACAAGGCGCACGGCGTCGGGACCGATCTGCTCGCGCGGCGGGAGGTGGGACAGACCCTCAGCGTCATCGGGCCGATCGGGGTTACTTTCAAATTGAGCGAGTTCCGGCCCTTGCCCCTCCTGATCGGGGGCGGCGTGGGCATACCGCCCATGGTATTTCTCGCCGAGCATATCAAGGGCTGTGGGAGTCCGTCCTCGCCGTTCGTCGTCATGGGCTCGGAGGTGCCGTTTCCGTTCACCGCGCGACCGTCGCGGATCATGGTTCCAGGGCTGCCCGCGGGCGTCATCGCGGCGATGCCGCTGCTGGAGGACTGGGGAATAGCCAGCCGCCTGGCGAGCCTGCAGGGCTACCAGGGATGTCACGAGGGATACGTCACCGATCTTGCCCGCTGCTGGCTGGACTCCCTGCCCGCGGCGCGACGCGCGCGCGAGGTGGAGGTCTTCGCCTGCGGGCCGACGCCGATGCTGAAGGCCGTCCAGAGGCTCGCCGCCGATTACGGCCTTCCGTGTCAAATTTCGCTGGAAGAGTACATGGCCTGCGCGGTGGGAGGCTGCGCCGGCTGCGCGGTGCGCGTCGAGACCGAATCGGGGCCGGCGATGAAGCGGGTGTGCGTGGACGGACCGGTATTCGAGGCGCGAACGGTGGTCTTCGGCTGACCCCGCCCGCTCATTCGCAACCGGCGCAGTCGCGATCGCCCTCGGCCGCGATCGCCGCGACCTGCTCCTCCCAGCGCCGCAGCGCCCGCTCGTAATAGACCCACACGCAGTTCTCACAGCCGCGTCCGCAACATTCGCCGGGCAGCGGCGGTTCCGGGCGTGGCGGCTGCTCGCTCGGCCGTTTCACGGCCCCGGCTTCCGGCATCGGCATTCCTAACCGAAGTTGATCTTCGCTTCCAGGTTGGTGCGCGAGTCGGCGTTACTGAGCGCCTCCTCGAGCGAGATGTGGTCCTCGCGGTAGAGGTCGTGCAGCGCCATGTCGAAGCTCTGCATGCCCTTGGCGCCGCTCTGCTCCATGGCCGCCTTGATCTCTCCGATATTGCCCTTGAGGATCAGATCCGCGATGTGCGGCGTATTGATCATGATCTCCATCGCCGCGACGCGCCGGCCGTCCAGCCCCATCACCAGCCGCTGTGAGATGACGGCGCGAATGTTCAGCGAAAGATCCATGTACAGCTGCTTGTAGAGGTTCTGAGGGAAGAGGTTGATGATGCGCTCCATTGCCTGGTTGGCGTTGTTGGCGTGCATCGTCGAGAGGCACAGATGGCCGGTATTGCACAGCTGCAGGGCCGCCTCCATGGTCTCGCGGTCACGTATCTCGCCCACGAGGATGACGTCGGGCGCCTCGCGCATCGCGCTGCGCAGAGCGTCCGAATACGAGAACGTGTCGACGCCCACCTCCCGCTGGTTCACCACAGATTTCAGATTGGGATGGGAGAACTCGATCGGATCCTCGATCGTGAGGATGTGGCCGGCCATCTGGCTGTTGCGGTGGTTGATCATCGCTGCGAGCGTCGTCGATTTGCCGGATCCGGTCGCCCCCACCATGAGGATAAGGCCGCGCTTGTGCATGACCAGGGTCTTCAAGACCTCCGGCAGGCCCAGCTCCTCCAGCGTCGGTATCTGGGTGGGAATCAGGCGGATCACCATGGAGACCTCGCCGCGCTGCCGGAAAACGTTGACGCGGAATCGCGCGCTGCGATCGGGCAGCGAGATGGCGAAATCCGCCTCCATGTTGTCCTCGAATTTCCGAATCAGCCTGTCGTTCATGATGCCGTAGGCGGCATTCTTCGACAGCTCCCCGGTGAGGACGGTCTTGCCCACCGAGGAGATCACGCCCTCGATCTTGATCTTCACGGGCGAGTTGGCCGCGAAGAAAAGATCCGAGCCCTTCTTGTCGACAAGCAGTTTCAGATACGGCGAAATGTCCATGAACGGCTCCCCGACGCCGGAATGGTCGTGATGTGAGTGATCGGCGCCTTACCGCAGGAATCCCTGCTCCTGCTTGTTCTGCTCGATCTGCAGGTGTCCGAGGCTGTCCATGACATCCTTGCTCTTGGCAGCTTTGCCCTCCAGCTTGATGCGAAGGCGCAGTTCGTTCATGGAGTCGGCATTGCGCAAGGCGTCCTCGTAGGTTATCTGATCGGCCTCGTAAAGGTCGAACAGCGCCTGATCGAAGGTCTTCATTCCCTGCTCGTTGGCCTGCGCCATAGCCGCCTTCAGCTCGTGTATGTCGCCCTTGAGTATCAGGTCCGAAATGTACGGCGTGTTGATCAGGATCTCGAAGGCGGCGATACGGCCCTTGCCGCTCGCCCGCCGCAGCAATCGCTGCGAGATGACTGCCCTGAGGTTCAGGGAGAGGTCCATGAAAAGCTGCTGATGCCGGTCCTCCGGGAAGAAGTTGATGATGCGGTCCATCGCCTGGTTGGCGTTGTTGGCGTGCAGCGTAGCGAGCGCGAGATGGCCCGTCTCCGCGAATTCGATGCCGAACTGCATGGTTTTGCGGTCCCGGATTTCCCCGAGGAGGATGACGTCCGGAGCCTGGCGCAGCGAGTTCTTCAGGGCGATGTCCCAGTCTTCCGTGTCCACGCCGACCTCCCGCTGCGTGATGATGCAATTCTTGTGCGCATGCACGTATTCGATGGGATCCTCGACAGTGATGATGTGGCCATAGGTGTTCTCGTTGCGCCAGTCGATCATCCCCGCCAGCGATGTCGACTTGCCCGAGCCCGTGGCGCCGACGAAGATGACTAGACCGCGCTTGGTCAACGCGATGTCCTTGAGGATCTGCGGCAAACCGAGCTTGTCGATGGTCGGCACCGTAGTCTCGATCGTGCGCAGCACCATGCCGGTGTAGCCCATCTGTATGAAGGCATTGACGCGGAAACGCCCAATCCCCGGCGGAGCAATGGCAAAGTTGCATTCCTTGGTCGCCTCGAACTCCTTCAACTGCCGATCATTCATGATGCCGTAGACCAGGGCCTTGGTGTTTTCCGCAGTGAGCTTGGTCTTGGACACCGGAGAGATCTTGCCGTCGATCTTGATAGCCGGCGGGAAATCCACTGTGATGAAGAGGTCCGAGCCCTTCTTCTCCACCATGAGGCGGAGAAGGTCGCGCATGTACTTGATGGCTTGTTCGCGTTCCATACCTGTATCCCCTTATCGCGCCGTGTGAGTGGTCAATTGAACTGTTCCTTGTTCTGGGCCGCCATGCGTGCCTCCTGCTTGGCGATTATCCCCTGCTTGACGAGTTCGAGCAGGTTCTGGTCGAGCGTTTGCATGCCATAGGCGCCCCCGGTCTGTATGGCCGAATACATCTGCGCCACCTTGTTCTCGCGTATCAGATTGCGGATCGCAGGCGTGCCGATCATGATCTCGTGCGCGGCGATGCGCCCGCCGCCCTGCCGCTTCAGCAGGGTCTGGGAGATGACGGCGCGCAGCGATTCCGAGAGCATGGCCCGCACCATGTCCTTTTCCTCGGCGGGGAACACGTCGACCACGCGGTCGATGGTCTTGGCCGCCGAACTGGTATGCAGGGTCGCGAACACCAGGTGCCCGGTCTCCGCGGCGGTCAGCGCCAGTCGTATGGTTTCGAGATCTCGCATCTCGCCGACCAGAATCGTGTCGGGGTCCTCGCGCAGCGCAGACCTCAGCGCCTCGTTGAAGCCGTGCGTGTCGCGGTGAACCTCACGCTGGTTGATGAGGCACTTCTTGCTCGTGTGCACGAACTCGATCGGATCTTCGATGGTGAGGATATGCCCGTACTCGTGCTCGTTGATGTGGTTGACCATGGCCGCCAGCGTCGTCGACTTGCCCGAGCCGGTCGGCCCCGTGACCAGCACCACCCCGCGCGGATACTCGCAGATCTCCTTGAAAATCTTCGGGCACTTCAGTTCTTCCAGCGACTTTATGACCGAGGGAATCGTGCGGAACACTGCGCCGGCGCCCCGGTTCTGGTTGAAGGCGTTGACGCGGAAGCGCGCCAGGTTCGGGATCTCGAAGGAGAAATCGCATTCGAGGAACTCCTCGTAGTCCTTGCGATTCTTGTCGTTCATGATGTCGTAGACGAGGTCGTGCACCTCCTTGTGCTCGAGCGCCGGGAGATTGATGCGGCGCACGTCGCCGTCCACGCGTATCATCGGCGGCAGGCCCGCCGAGAGATGCAGGTCCGAAGCGTTGTTCTTGACGGCGAACGCGAGCAGTTCTCCGATATCCATGCGTTTCTCCGGGTGTTGGGTGGTCGGCTCTGGTTATCCGGTTGCAGCCGGAAATGCCATGCAAGGTCGGTTCCAGCGCCCCACGCGCCGGTGTATGTGGAAGAATATGAACCCTTTCGCTGCGTCTTTTCAAGCTGTACGGCAGCAAATCGCCGAGGCCGAGGCGCGGCATGGGCGTCGGCCGGGAAGCACCGAGCTCCTGGCGGTCAGCAAAACGCAGTCGCCGGCCAGCATCCGGGCATTGCATGCGCTCGGGCAGCGGCACTTCGGGGAGAACTACCTGCGGGAGGCGCTGGCGAAGATGGCGGCACTCGAGGACCTGCCCCTGACTTGGCACTTCATCGGCCACGTGCAGTCCAACAAGTCGGCCCAGGTCGCCGCCGGTTTCGCCTGGGTCCACACCGTCGATCGGGAAAAACTCGCGCGGCGCCTGAGCGAGCAGCGCCCCGCGGACCTGCCGCCCCTCAACGTTTGCGTGCAGGTCAACATCAGCGGCGAGGCCACCAAGTCGGGCGTGGCGCCTGCCGGCCTGGACTCGCTGCTCGCCGTCGTGGCGAGCCTGCCGCGGCTGAGACTGCGCGGCCTGATGACGCTGCCCGCCCCGGAGGAGGACTTCGAACGGCAGCGCCTGCCCTTTCGCCGACTCGCGGCGCTGTTCGCCGAGCACCGCGACCGCTACGGACTGGACACGCTGTCCATGGGGACCTCGGCGGATCTGGAGGCCGCCATCGCGGAGGGCGCCACCTTCGTGCGCGTCGGCACGGCCCTGTTCGGCCCGAGACAATGACGACCGCCGTGCTTTAACTCCGGCGCGTCGCTGTGTACGCTGTGCGGGCGCATCCCATCCGGCACGTCAACGAGAATTAATGAATCCTGCGAACATCGCCTTCATCGGCTGCGGCAACATGGGCCGCTGCCTGCTCGGAGGGCTGCTGAAAGACGGCTACCCGGCAGCGCAGCTGCGCGCCGCGGATGCCGACCCCCTGAAGCTGGACCGGCTTTCCGCCGAGACCGGGGTGCGCACCAGCTCCGACAACCTCGAGGCCGTGCGCGACGCCGATGTCGTCGTGCTGGCGATCAAGCCGCAACAGATGCGCGCGGTCGCCGTTGCGCTTGCCCCGGCGCTGTCCGCGCGTCGGCCGCTGATCGTCTCGATCGCCGCCGGCATAAGGATCGCCGACCTGCGCCGCTGGATCGGCCCGCTGCCGATCGTGCGTGCCATGCCCAATACCCCGGCGCTGCTCGGCTGCGGCGCGGCCGGCCTCTATGCCGGCGAGGGGGTCAGCGGCGAGCAGCGCGAGCAGGCGGAGGGGATATTGCGCGCGGTCGGCCTCACGGTGTGGGTCGAATCCGAGGCGCTCCTCGATGCGGTCACGGCCGTCTCCGGGAGCGGTCCCGCGTATTTCTTCGCGCTCATGGAGTGGATCGAGAACGCCGGCGCCCAGCTCGGCCTGAGCCGTGAGCAGGCCCGGCTGCTGACGCTGCAGACCGCGCTTGGCGCCTCCCGCATGGCCATCGAGTCCAGCCTCGACCCGGCCGCGCTCCGCAAGCAGGTCACCTCGCCGGGTGGCACGACCGAGCGCGCGCTCGCGATCATGAACCAGAACGATATGGGCGGCATCGTCGAGCAGGCGCTCGCGGGCGCACGCCAGCGGGCCGCGGAAATGGCGGCTGAATTCGGAGACGAAAAGTAATGCCTAGCGGATATTTCAGCGGCGTCTTCAGCGAAATCATCCTGTTCGCCTTCCGGCTGTACATCGGCGCGGTGATGCTGCGATTCCTGCTGCACTGGGTGCGGGCCGACTTCCGGTTCAATCCGGTGGCCCGGGGCCTGATCAAGGTAACCAACCCGGTGCTCGTGCCGCTGCGCCGGTTCATACCCGGCTACAAGGGCATCGACTGGGCCGCCGTCCTTTCGATGGTCATCTTGGCCATGGTCGGCGTGGCCACCGTTCTTGCCCTGGCGGGACAGTCGCCTTCGCTGCCGGGGCTCATCATTCTCGCGGTCGCCGAGCTGCTGACCGTCGCCGTGAAACTGTTCTTCTTTGCCATCCTGCTGATGGTAATCGTCAGCTGGGTCTCCCCGGGCACCTATAATCCCGCCATAGAGCTCGTGCACGCCGTCACCGAACCGCTCATGCGCCCGGCGCGGCAACTGCTGCCGCCGCTCGGCGGCTTCGACCTCTCGCCCATACTGGTCCTGCTGCTGCTGCATCTGACCGAGCGGCTCATCATCATTCCCATACGGGGCTACGGGCTGGCGCTGATGTGACGAACCCGCCCTGGATCGAACGTCGCGGCGATGAATTGCGGCTGCGGTTGCACGTTCAGCCGCGCTCGAGCAGGACGGAGGTCGCCGGGCAGCACGGAAATCGCCTGAAACTGCGCCTGACGGCCGCGCCCGAGGGCGGTGCCGCCAATACCGAGCTCTGCGCCTTCCTGGCGAAGGCCTTCGGAGTCCCGCGCGTCCGCGTGACCCTGCTCGCGGGACCGGGCAGTCGTGACAAGACCGTGGGCATCCTGCGCCCCGCGCGCACGCCGGAGTGGCTTGCCGCCGGGAGCGGATGCCCTCCCGCGGGGCTCGTGCCGCAGCCCCGGAAGCGCGGCGAGTGAACGCGGCCACGGACGGTCTATGATCGGTGTAGTCACGAGACACTTGGAGGTCGCAATGCCGCACCCAGCACGCTTCGCCTGCCTGATAGCCCTGTCGAGCGCCCTCGTGGGAGCGTCCGCCGAGCAGTCCACCAGTTACGGCGACTACACGGTGCACTACAGCGCGTTCACCACCGACAGCCTGCAGCCCGAGGTGGCCAAGGCCTACCGGATCGAGCGCAGCAACAAGCGCGGCATGGTCAACGTCTCCGTCCTGAGGAAACTCATGGGGACCACGGGCC
The DNA here is from genome assembly GCA_964614765.1 of uncultured Gammaproteobacteria bacterium. Classification (GTDB taxonomy): domain Bacteria; phylum Pseudomonadota; class Gammaproteobacteria; order JAJPIJ01; family JAJPIJ01; genus JAJVHZ01. The sequence goes on along the minus strand of CAZTPK010000003.1, from coordinate 5,564 downwards.
AGCCGGTGCGCGCCGAGGTCACGGTAACCGCCACCAACCTGCATGGTCAGACGCAGAAGATCCCGGTGCGGGAGCTGAACGACGGCGGAGCCATCTACTACATCGGCGAGTTTCCGGTGAGCAACGAAGACACGCTGAAATTCCGCATCGACGTGACGCCCGAGGGGCAGAGCGAGGGATTGAGCGCCCAGTTCGATCAGGAGTTTTACACCGACTGACGCCGCGCCGCGGGCGGCTCACCCAAGCTCGTAGTCGTAATCCATGGTAAGCGGGGCATGATCCGAAAAGCGCTCGGCCTTGTATATCGATGCGCCCCGGATCACGCCCTTCAGGCCGGGGGTGACCACCTGGTAGTCGATCCGCCAACCGACGTTTTTTGTCCATGCCTGGCCGCGATTTGACCACCAGGTGTACTGCTCCGGTTCCTGGTTGACGACGCGGAAGGCGTCGACAAAGCCCAGTTCGTCGAACACCCGCGTCAGCCATTGCCGCTCCTCGGGCAGGAATCCGGAGTTCTTCTGGTTCGAGCGCCAGTTCTTCAGGTCGATGTTCCGATGGGCGATGTTCCAGTCGCCGCACAGGATGTACTCCCGCTTGCTGCGCCGCATCTTCCTGAGCACGGGCAGAAAACGGTCCAGGAAGTCGAACTTCGCCGCCTGCCGCTCCGGACCGGAGGAGCCCGACGGCAGATACAAGGAAACCACGCTCAGCCTGCCGAATCGCGCCTCGAGATAGCGGCCCTCGCGGTCGAAGTCTTCCCAGTTCAAGCCCGCGATGACCGTGTCGGGCTTGCGCGCCGAGTAAAGGGCCACCCCCGAATAGCCCTTCTTCTGGGCGTCGTGGTAATAGGCGTGGAAGCCCCGTGGCGCCGCTATCTCCGGCGGCAGCTGCGATTCCTGCGCCTTGGTTTCCTGCAGGCACACCACGTCCGCGCGCTGCTTCGGCAGCCATTCAAAAAATCCCTTGCGGGCGGCCGATCGGATCCCGTTCACATTGATGGTGACGATTCTCATTGACGCTGCCCCGCTCGCTCCACGCTGCACCTCGCTCGCGTCGCGGCAGAGGAACACCGTAAGATCACCGCCTCATTCCCCCGACGAGTGACGATCCCCAGATGCTCGACTACCAGCGCGAATTCATCGAATTCGCCCTCCAGCACGACGTGCTGCGATTTGGCGAGTTCACCCTGAAATCCGGCCGCAAAAGTCCCTATTTCTTCAACGCCGGCCTTTTCAACAGCGGCGCCTCGCTGGGCCGTCTCGGCGAGTATTATGCCCGCGCCATCGTCGGATCCGGCATAGCCTATGACATGGTATTCGGACCGGCCTACAAGGGGATACCCCTTGCCACCGCCGCCGCCATCGCTCTCGCTCGCCTGTTCGGGCGCGACGTCCCGTACTGTTTCAACCGCAAGGAGGCCAAGGATCACGGTGAGGGTGGTACGACCGTCGGCGCGCCGTTGCGCGGGCGGGTGCTCATCATCGACGACGTGATATCGGCCGGCACCTCCGTGAACGAGTCGGTCGAGATCATCCGCTCGGCCGGCGCGACGCCCGCGGGCGTCGTCATCGCCGTGGATCGCCAGGAGCGCGGGTCGGGCCCCCTGTCCGCGGCGCAGGAGGTCCGCCAACGCCATGGCATCGATGTTGCTTCCGTCATAAACCTGGAAGCCCTGCTCGAGTTCCTAAAGGCCAGGCCGGGATCGGCCGATTTTGCAGAGCGGGTGCAGGCCTACCGCCGGGAGTTCGGCGTCTGACGGCGGCAGCGTCCGTGCCTTCGTGACGGCCGGCATGCCAGATTCACCGATCGGCGCCTAAACTTTCCGCAGGGGCAATGCGTCCAACGACAAGTCTGCAGTCGAAGGCAATACCAGTTCGAGGACTACCGTCATGCGCCGTCAATCGCTGATGCCCGCCGTATTGGGTGCAATCCTCACCGCCGGATTCGGCGCCGAGGCCGGCGCCGCAATCAAGTGCTGGGTCAACAAGGACGGCGTGCGGGAGTGCGGCACGGTCGTCCCTCCCGAGTACGCGCAGCAGGAGCAGACCGAGATCAGCAAGGGCGGCGTGACCACGGGCAAGATCGAGCGCGCGAAGACGCCCGAGGAGCTGGAGGCGGAACGCCAGCGTGCCGCGGCGGAGGCGCAGGCCAAGGCCGAGGCCGAGCGCAAGGCGCAGGAGCAGCTGGCCGCCGATCGCAAGCTCCTCGACACCTACACCTCCGAGGAGGACATCCTGCACGCGCGCGAGAGCCGGCTCGCGGACCTGGAGTCGCGGATCAAGATGACCAATAACCACATCGAGAAGCTCAGGCGCAATCTGAGCGACATCGTGCAGCAGGCCGCCGACATGGAGAAGCGCGGCGAGACCCCCGGGGAGAACGTCGCCAAGGACATCGAGAACGTCCGCAGCCAGATCAGGGAGCAGGAGAAGTTCGTGGCCGACAAGCGCGCGGAGCAGGATGAGGTCCGCCGCCAGTTCGACTCCGACCTGGCCAGATACCGCGAGATGAAGGCCAGGATCGGCGCCGCGCAGGCCAACAACGCCGCCAAGCCCGACGGCCCCTGAACGGCCTTCACCTCCGGCATCGCCGGACCGCCGTCCGGATTGCTAGGCCTCCTGCGCGCGGGCGGCGAATACCGCCGAGTGCAGCGCCGGCCACAGCTCCTCCCATTGCGCCAGCGGATCGATGCCGAAGCCGCTGCGCACGAACTGCGACATGCGCCCCTCGGCGAAACCCAGCATCAGGCTGGCCGCCGCGTTCGCCGAGATCGCCAGCCTGGGATCGCCGGTGAGCACGGCTTCGCGCAGGACCTGGCGGAACTGCGTCTCGAGACGCTCGAAGAACTGCGAGACGCGCTCGCGCAGGCGCTCGTTCTCCCCCACCAGCGCATCGCCGGCGAGGATCCGTGCGATGCCGGGGTTGCGGGCGAGGAAGCCGAGCAGCAGGCGCATCATGTGTTCGCAACGGTCGACGGCCCGCGGCTGCTCCTCCAAGATGCGCGTGATGAGCCCGAACACCGTCTCTTCGGCGAAGCTCATGAGGCCCTCGAACATTCGCGCCTTGCTGGGGAAGTGCCGGTACAGCGCCGCCTCCGAAACTCCCAGCGCGCGTGCCAGCCCGGCGGTGGTTATGCGCGATCCGGGGTGCGACTCCAGCTCCAGCGCGAGCATCTCGAGGATCTGTTGGCGCCGCGTTGAATTGGCGTTGACCCGTGCGTCGCTCATCAGCCTCGCCGTCCGTAGATCAGCGTCCCGACGCCCTGATCGGTGAAGATCTCCAGCAGCACGGCGTGCTCGACGCGGCCGTCGATGATGTGGGCGGTGCGCACGCCCGCCTGGACGGCCTCCAGCGCGCCGCGGATCTTCGGCAGCATTCCGCCGCTGATCGTCCCGTCCGCGATAAGCGCATCGACGTCCTTGGCGCTGAGACCCGTCAGCAGCCTGCCCTGCTTGTCGAGCACGCCGGCGGTATTGGTGATGAGAATGATCTTCTCTGCCTGCATCACCTTGGCCAGTTTGCAGGCCACGACGTCGGCGTTGATGTTGTAGGACTGGCCGTCCTCGCCCACGCCGATGGGGGCGATGACGGGTATGAAGTTGCCCTTGATCAGCATGTCGATCACGCTGGTATCTATGCTCGCCACGTCGCCGACGTGACCGATGTCGATGATCTCCGGCACCTTCAGGGCGGGATTGTCGCGGGTGAAGACCATCTTCTTGGCGCGAATCAGATCGCCGTCCTTGCCGGTGAGGCCGACCGCCTTGCCGCCGTGACGATTGATGAGATTGACGATCCATTTGTTGACCTGGCCGCCGAGCACCATCTCGACGACGTCCATGGTCTCGGTGTCCGTCACGCGCATCCCGTCGACGAAGGTGGACTCCTTGCCGATGCGCTTGAGCAGGTCGGTGATCTGCGGCCCGCCGCCATGCACGACGACCGGGTTCATGCCCACGAGCTTCATCAGCACGATGTCCCGCGCGAAGCTGCTCTCGAGGTTGTCGTCGACCATGGCGTTGCCGCCGTACTTCACGACCAGCGTCTTGCCGCGATAGCGCTGGATGTAGGGCAGGGCCTCGGTGAGGACGTGCGCGATCGACAGCGCGTCGGTCTTCGGAAGAGTCATTGAAGGAGGCTCGTCGAATCAGAATGGGATCTTCAGCGATCCGTCCACGGTCTGGATGAGGGTTCGGAACTGCGCCTGTATCCGCGCCAGGGCCTCGGCATCGTCGCCCTCGAAGCGCGCCACCAGCACGGGGGTGGTGTTGGAGGGCCGGATCAGGCCCCAGGCATCGGGAAAATCGACCCGCAGGCCGTCGATCGTGCAGATCTCAGCGCCCTCGAATTGCGCGCTGCTCACCAGCTTCTGCATGAAGGCGGCGTGGCGGCTCTCGGGCATGTCTATGCGCAGCTCCGGGGTGGCCACACCGCTCGGCAGGCTGGCGAACACCTGCTTTGGCGGGCGTCCGTCGCCTACCAGTATTTCCACCAGCCTTGCCGCCGTGTACATCGCATCGTCGAACCCGTACCAGCGCTCCTTGAAGAAGATGTGTCCGCTCATCTCACCGGCCAGCGGCGAACCGGTCTCCCGCATCTTCGCCTTGATGAGCGAGTGGCCGGTCTTCCACATCACCGGCTTGCCGCCGGCCGCCTTGATCACGCGCGGGAGATGACGCGTGCACTTCACGTCGAAGATGATCTCCGCGCCACGATTGCGCGACAGCACGTCGCGGGCGTAAAGCATCATCTGGCGATCCGGCCATATGATGTTGCCGTCGGCATCCACCACGCCCAGCCGGTCGCCGTCGCCGTCGAAGGCCAGGCCCAGATCCGCCTGGTTCTCCCGCACGGCCTGGATGAGGTCGGCGAGATTCCCGGGCTGGCTGGGGTCAGGATGATGGTGCGGGAAGTTGCCGTCGACGTCGCAGTAAAGCTCGATGACATCGTGGCCGAGCGCTGTCAGCAGGCGCGGCGCAACGACGCCGGCCACGCTGTTGCCGCAGTCCACGACGATGCGCAGGGACTTCTCGAGGGCCAGTGGAATGTCTTCGCTGATGCGCTGTATGTACTCCGGAACGATGTCGGTGGTCTCCAGCGCACCCTCGCCGCCAGTGAAATCCTCCCGCTGCATGCGGCGCTGGATCGCCTTGATCGCCTCGCCGGACAACGCCTGGCCGTTGAGAACGATCTTCATGCCGTTGTATTGGGGCGGATTGTGGCTGCCGGTCAGCATGACGCCGCTGCCCGTATCCAGATAATGGGTGGCGAAGTACAGCACGGGCGTCGGCACCATGCCGATGTCGATGACGTCCCGGCCGCTGTCGCGCAGTCCCTGGATCAGCACCTTCGCCAGGGCGGGGCTGGAATTTCTTCCGTCGCGGCCGACCACGACCACCGACTGCCCCTGTGCGGCCGCCTCGCTGCCGAGCGCCTTGGCGATGAGATAGACATTCCCCTCGGTGATGCCCTCGCCGACCACGCCGCGGATGTCGTAGGCGCGAAAGACCGCGTCGAGCGGCGAGGCCGGACTTGGCGCGGGTGCCACCGGCGCCGGCGGCACC
>CAZTPK010000002.1:0-23689 GCA_964614765.1 uncultured Gammaproteobacteria bacterium | reverse complement strand
CTGCGGCTCCGCCTCCGTCGTCTGCGTTCGTCGCGTAAACTTGCGGGCGACGTAGTCATCGACGATCTTCTGGAACTCCTCGGCGATGCGCTCCCCCCGTAGAGTCACCGCCTTCTGCCCGTCGATGAAAACCGGCGCGGCCGGGGCTTCGCCGGTACCGGGCAGGGAAATGCCGATGCTGGCGTGCTTGCTTTCGCCGGGGCCGTTGACCACGCAACCCATCACCGCCAGCGTCATTTCCTCGACCCCGACGTACTTCTCGCGCCAGATGGGCATCTGGCTGCGTACGTAAGCCTGGATGTTGTTGGCCAGTTCCTGGAACACCGTGCTGGTAGTGCGGCCGCAGCCGGGGCAGGCGGTGACCAGCGGCACGAAGGAGCGCAGCCCCATGGTCTGCAGTATCTCCTGGGCGACGATCACCTCGCGCGCGCGATCGCCGTTGGGCTCCGGCGTGAGCGAGATGCGTATGGTGTCGCCGATGCCCTGCTGCAGCAGCACGGCGAGCGCAGCCGTGGAGGCAACGATGCCTTTGGAGCCCATGCCCGCCTCGGTCAGGCCCAGGTGCAGCGCGTAATCGCACCGTTCGGCGAGGTCCCGATATACGGCGATCAGTTCCTGCACACCGCTGACCTTGCACGACAGGATGATCTTCTCGCGCGGGAGCCCGATCTCCTCGGCCTTGGCGGCGCTCGTCAGCGCGGAGACGACCAAGGCCTCGCGCGTGATGTCGGCCGCATCCTTCGGTTCGGGCAGCTTGGCGTTGTCGTCCATCATCTGCACGACGAGCTCCTGGTCGAGGCTGCCCCAATTCACGCCGATGCGTACCGGTTTGTCGTATTTGATGGCCTGCTCGATCATGGTGGCGAACTGTCGGTCCTTTTTCTTGCCGAAGCCGACATTGCCGGGATTGATGCGATACTTGGCGAGCGCCTCGGCGCAGGCGGGGTACTTGGTGAGAAGCAGATGACCGTTGTAGTGGAAATCGCCGATGATCGGTACACGACAGCCGACGGACTCCAGCAGATCGCGAATGCGCGGTACGGCATCCGCCGCCTCTTCGGTGTTCACGGTGACGCGCACCAGCTCAGAACCCGCCGCAGCGAGCTGCTGGATCTGTCTGGCGGTGCCGACCGCGTCGGCCGTATCGGTGTTGGTCATCGATTGCACGACGACGGGGGCATTGCCGCCCACCAGGACGGAGCCGACCTTGACGCCGACACTGTGACGGCGCGGCGACTGATATTTGGATACGGACATGAACGAGATCCTGGAATTACCGCGATTGTCTGCAGCGGGCACGAATGGTGTGCGCTGCAAGGCCGCCAGTTTAGCAGATGCCGGCCCGCATCGCAGGCGGGCGGGCCGGGCGGGCCCGGCCGTGCTGCCAGCCAAGTCCAGGCGGTAGGGAAAAGCCATGCGTCTGGGAGGTCGCGCGGGCAGGCTGCGGGTGTGCGCCGGGATGCTGGTGGCGGCCCTGGCAACGGCCAGCGGCGTCGCGGCCGCCAACGAGGCGGCGGCGCTGGCGGACGCCGTGGCGGAGGACTACCCGGTGCCCCGGCACGGGGAGCTACGGCTGCAGGTCCCCGCGCAGTGGCAGGTCAAGTACCTCTACACCGAGGACGGGCGCGTCGCTCCCACCTTTCGCGTCTACCCGCTGGAGGGCTCTGAGTTCGACATGTCGATGACGGTGTACTGGCATGACGGCATGGACCAAGACATCACCAGCGCGGAATCACTGCGTGCGCGCGTGGAGCAGGCCGGTGCGGAGGCCAAGAGGTCTTCGACCGACCGCCACCTCGCGGTCGTGCCGCTGGCAGGCGCCCCGGGCCCTGGTTTTCTGTACGATTTGGAGGACGCCACGGCCGCCGCAGAGGACTACCGGTACCTGACGCAGGGTGCGCTGGCGGTCGGGCAGCTCGTCGTGGTCTTCACCATCCTCACCGACGAGCGACCCTCGCCGCATCGCGACGCCTGCCTGGAATTCCTTCGCTCGCTCCGGCACATCCACGCGCCGCACGGTGTGGCCGCCCCGGTCCGTCCGTCGCGGAATCCGGCCCTTTGACCATGAGGATCGGCGTCGATCTCGGCGGCACCAAGATCGAGCTCATCGCGCTGGAAGACGACGGGCGGGTCCTGACGCGGACCCGTGTGGACACCCCGCGCGACGGCTACCGCGCGGTGCTCGATGCGGTCGTCGCGCTGGTGCACGCGGCCGAGTCCGAATTGCAGCGACCTGGAACGATAGGCATCGGCACGCCGGGCGTGATCTCGCCGGCCACGGGACTCATGAAAAACTCCAACTCGGTCTACCTGAATGGCCAGCCGTTCGATCGCGACATCGCCGCGGCGCTGCGGCGCGAGGTGCGCGTCGCCAACGACGCCAACTGCTTCGCCCTTTCGGAGGCGACCGACGGGGCGGGCGCGGGCGCCGAGGTCGTCTTCGGTGTCATCGTCGGCACGGGTGTCGGCGGTGGCGTGGTCGTTCGCGGCCGATTGCTGACCGGTCCGAACGCCATTGCAGGGGAATGGGGCCACAATTCCCTGCCCTGGCCGAGCGCCCAGGAACTCCACGGCCCGCAGTGCTATTGCGGAAAGCGCGGCTGCATCGAGACGTTCTGCTCCGGCCCCGGCCTCGCGCGCGACTTTGCCGCCAACGCTCAGCCCACGCTCACCGCGCGCGAGGTGGTCGCCGCCGCCGAGCAGGGCAGCGCGCTGGCGGAGCAGGCACTGCGGCGCTACGAGGAACGGCTCGCAAAGAGCCTCGCGAGCGTCGTCAATGTCCTCGATCCGAACGTGATAGTGCTGGGTGGCGGTCTGTCCAATGTGCGGCGCCTTTATCACACTCTGCCGCGCCTGATCGCTAAGTACGCGTTCTCCGACCGTATCTCGACACCTATCGTCCCGGCGCGTTATGGCGATGCCAGTGGCGTGCGCGGCGCGGCGTGGCTTTGGCCGGCCTCGCCAGGCTGACGGCGTGCCGAAGGGAGGGTGTCTGCGAGGCGCGCGCGTCGCGGCCGCGCGGCTTCGCCGGGGAGCCAGGGAGGTAGTGTGAGTCCGGTCACAACCACCCGTGCAGGGGTAACCTAGGCTTGTATCAGTGGCCGGCGGCTGGCCGGCGAGCGAGTTGTGTGCACGGGGCCGCTCGAGTTTTCCCTCCCCCCTACAAGCTTGGAGCGGCCCCTCTTTTCTCCAGAGGGAGCGAGGCGGCGCGAGCGTTGCCGGGCTGCGGCTGCCTGTCGTCGGTGCCGCCCCGCTCCGTGCGAAGATACCGCCATGTTGCGAAACGTGTTCATCCGGACGCTGCTGCTGGGCGTGATCACCCTGCCTGGTGTCGGCTGCGACCAGATGACCAAGGCGCTGGCGCGGGAGCATCTCGCCGCGCGAGCCCCGATCTCCGCGTTCCACGACGTCGTCCGGCTGCGATACGCAGGGAACAGGGGCGCGTTCCTGAGTGCCGGCGCGCACCTGGAGGATACCAGCCGCCAGCGGCTGCTTACCGGCGGACCGGCGGCGCTGCTGGCCCTCGTGGCGGCCTGCATTCTGTTCGCGCCAAGACTGTCGATGGCGGCGATCGCGGGAGGAGGACTGCTCATCGCCGGTGGCGTGGGCAAGCTCGTGGACCGCGTATTCGACGCGGGCAGCGTCATAGACTTCCTGAACGTCGGCCTTGACCCGTGGCGTACCGGCATCTTCAACTTCGCCGATCTCCTCCTGACGATAGGCGTGGCCGTCGTGCTGCTTGCCGACCGGCGCGGGAGGCCGGGCTGAGAGCTGGAGGCGCCGGCGCGGGGTACGCCGCGCCGCGCCGCCGCCGGTCCGTCACGCGAACCATGCGAGCTTCTCCCGCAGCCGCACGACCTCACCGACAATGAGTAGGCTAGGCGGTTGCACCTGCTCTGCCTTCACGATCCCGGGCAGGGTGCCGAGCGTTCCGACGAGCACGCGCTGCTGCGGCATCGTGCCGCGCTCGATCACGGCGGCCGGCATGTCCCGGCGCATCCCGTGGCCCATGAGACCCTCGCAAAGGGGCTCGACACCGTGCACCCCCATGTAGATGGCGATCGTCTGACGCGGTTGCACCAGCGCCTGCCAGTTCAAGTCCATGCTGCCGTCCTTGAGGTGTCCGGTGACGAACAAGCAGGACTGCGCGAAGTCGCGGTGGGTCAGAGGGATGCCGGCATAGCTCGCGCAACCGGCGGCGGCGGTGATGCCGGGCACGACCTGGAACGGGATGCCCTCGGCGGAGAGAGTTTCGATCTCCTCCCCGCCCCGGCCGAAGATGAAGGGATCTCCGCCCTTCAGGCGCAGCACCCGGTGGCCTTCGCGGGCCAGACGCGCGAGCAGCGCGTTTATTTCCTCCTGCGGCACGGTATGCTGACTGCGCTCCTTGCCGACATAGATGCGCCGGGCGTCCTTGCGGGTAAGTGCCAGCACCGGCTCCGCGACCAGCCGGTCGTACACGACGACGTCAGCCTGCTGCATCAGGCGCAGGGCGCGGAAGGTGAGCAGATCGGGATCCCCCGGCCCACCGCCGACCAAGTAGACCTCGCCGGTGCTGGGTGGGTGCTGGTCGGCATTCTCCAATGCCGCCTCCAGTGCCCGTTCCGCGGCGTGGTCCTGGCCGGCGAACAGCATCTCGGCCACCGGGCCGTGCAGCACCTGCTCCCAGAACCGGCGGCGCTGCGTGCTCTCCGGGAACCGCGCCCTGGCGGCGGCCCGAAATCGCGCCATCAGCTGCGCCAGGCGTCCGTAGGAGGCCGGGATCAAGGTCTCCAGCCGCGTGCGCAGCAGCCGGGCCAGCACCGGTGAGGCGCCGCCGGTGGAGACCGCCACCTGCACCGGGTCGCGGTCGATGATCGAGGGCATGATGAAGCTGCACAGGGCCGGGTTGTCGACCACGTTGACGGGAAGACGCCGCGCCTGCGCGAGCCTGGAGACGAGCGCGTTGACCGCGGCATCGCTGGTGGCCGCATAGACCAGATGGCAGCCCTCGAGGTCCCCCGGCTCGAAGCCGCGACTGAGCAGCCGCAGCCGGCCCTTGCCGGCCCAGGCGGCCACGCGCTCGCAGACCTGCGGCGCGACCACCGTGACGCGGGCGCCGTAGCGCAGCAGTAGTTCTATCTTGCGCGCGGCGACCGATCCGCCGCCGACCACCAGGCAGTCGCGGTCACTGATTTGCAGGAAGATCGGGAGCTGATTCATTCGGCGGCAATCGACGGGCGAGACAGGACTTATACTACCACCCATGTGTAAGAAGCCCGGCTGAGGGGTGCGATGGCGGACATGCTGGAATCTGTCGACGTGGAACTGGATACCAGTGGACTGAACTGCCCACTGCCCATCCTCAAGACCAAGAAGGCACTGAACACCATGCTAAGCGGGCAGCTGATCCGCGTCGTGGCCACGGACCCGGCCTCGAGTATCGATTTTGCCGCGTACTGCGCGCAGACCGGCCACCAGCTCGTGGAGGAGTCCTGCGACGACGGCAGGTTTGTCTTCGTACTGCGCAAGCGGTGAGCGCGGTGTGCCGCGCCCGCTCGCCTCGCACGGCGTGGAACCGGCGAGACTGTGGGGACGGTCGCGCCCGGCGGGCTGCGTGAGCCCCGGGGGGAGGGGCAGAGCGGGTTCAGGTCTTGGGGAGCGTGACGCCGGTCTGGCCCTGGTACTTTCCGCCGCGATCCCTGTAGGAGGTCTCGCAGGGCTCATCGGATTCGATGAATATCACCTGCGCGCAGCCCTCGCCCGCGTAGATCTTCGCCGGCAGGGGAGTCGTGTTGGAGAACTCCAGCGTCACGTGTCCCTCCCACTCCGGCTCCAGTGGCGTGACGTTGACGATGATGCCGCAGCGGGCATAGGTCGACTTGCCCAGGCATATCGTCAGCACGTTGCGCGGGATGCGGAAGTACTCCACGGTGCGCGCCAGCGCGAAGGAGTTCGGAGGAATGATGCAGACCTCGCCGTGGAAGTCGACGAAGGATTTCTCGTCGAACGCCTTCGGGTCGACGATGGTGGAATTGATGTTGGTGAAGATCTTGAATTCCGGTGAGCAGCGGATGTCGTAGCCGTAGCTCGAGGTCCCGTAGGAGACGATCCGACGGCCGTTCACCTGCCGCACCTGGTTCGGCTCGAACGGCTCAATCATGCCCTGCGCCGCCATGCGGCGTATCCACTTGTCCGACTTGATAGTCATTGTGATGGCGTGCCGGTACGGTCGGACGATTGCCCTTCGTCGGGTCGGCGATGCGCTCCGTCAGGTGTTCTGAATGACGATCTTGGGAAACCTGGCCGAATAGTCGCGGGCGCGCAACGCGATCTTCGCCGCGACCCGTCGGGCGATGTCGCGGAACTCCAGCGCCACCTTCGACTGCGGCTCCAGCGCTACCGTAGGGCGGCCGTTGTCCACCCCCTCGCGGATTCGGATGTCCAGGGGCAGCGAGCCCAACAGGTCGACGTTGTACTGCCGCGCCATGCTCGCGCCGCCACCCTCGCCGAAGATGTGCTCCTCATGGCCGCACTTCGAGCAGACGTGCGTGCTCATGTTCTCGACGATGCCGAGCACCGGCACCTGCACCTTTTCGAACATCTTCAGCGCCTTGCGGGCATCGAGCAGCGCGATGTCCTGAGGCGTGGTGACGATGACGGCGCCCGTCACGGGGATCTTCTGGCAGAGCGTGAGCTGGATGTCGCCCGTGCCGGGCGGGAGATCGATGACCAGGTAGTCCACGTCCCTCCAGCGCGTGTCGCGCAGCATTTGCTCGAGTGCCCCGGTGGCCATCGGACCGCGCCAGATCATCGGCGTCTCCTCGTCCACCAGGTGACCGATGGAGATGCACTGCACGCCGTAGCTCACCTTCGGCTCCATGCTCTTGCCGTCGGTCGACTCCGGCCGGCCGTGGGCCCCCAGCATGCGCGGCTGGCTAGGGCCGTAGATGTCCGCGTCCAGCAGTCCCGCCTGCGCTCCCTCGGCTTGCAGCGCCAGCGCGAGATTGACGGCGACCGTCGACTTGCCCACGCCGCCCTTGCCGGAGGCCACGGCGATGACGTTTTTGACGTTCGGCAGCGCTTGGACCCCCTTCTGGACGGCATGTGCCGTGATAACCGAGCGTACGTGGATGGCGGGATCCACGACGCCGGCCTGCTCCTCGAGCACGCGCGCCAGCGCCTCGGTCAGGGTGGCGGCGTAGGCGCGGGTCGGGAACCCCAGTTCGAGGTCGATGCTCACCTTCCCTCCGTCCACCCCGATCGCGCGCACCGCCTTGGCCGCGACGAGATCGGTGCCGAGATAGGGGTCGACGTATCGGGCCAGCGCGGCCTCAACGGCATCCTTGGTGGGGGAAGACATGGCGTATCGTTCGGGTTGTGAGTAGCGGGTAGGTCTCCGCGCGCCCGGAATGATACACCGAATCGGCGCGTCTTGCGGCGCACCGCGCCGACGGCGCAGGCGCCGTGACAGGGCCGGTTCCATGGGTTACTTTACGCGGCATTTCGCCATCAGGCTCGCCACATGACAGAGTCCAAGCGCCGCATCCTGGTCACCAGCGCCTTGCCGTACGCCAACGGCAGCATCCACCTGGGGCATCTCGTGGAGTATATCCAGACGGACATCTGGGTGCGTTTTCAGAAGATGCGCGGCCACGAGGTGCATTACGTCTGTGCGGACGACAACCACGGCACGCCGATCATGCTGCGCGCCGACAGCGAGGGAATCACGCCCGAGCAGTTGATCGCCCGGGTCTATGAGGAGCACAAGCGGGATTTCGCGGATTTCCTGGTGGAGTTCGACAACTATCACCAGACGCACTCGCCGGAGACGCGCGCCTACGCCGAGGACATCTACCGCAAGCTGCGCGATCGCGAGCCCAGCCTCATCGCGACCCGCAGCGTCGAGCAGTTCTACGACCCGGTCAAGGCGATGTTCCTGCCGGATCGCTACATCAAGGGCGAGTGCCCGAAGTGCGGCGCCAAGGATCAATATGGAGATTCCTGCGAGGTCTGCGGCGCGACCTACGCGCCCACGGACCTGAAGAACCCGTACTCCTCCGTCTCCGGCGCGGTCCCCGTGCGGCGCGAGTCCGAGCATTATTTCTTCAAGCTCGGCGAATGCGAGGCGTTCCTGAGGGATTGGACTCGCTCCGGCGCGCTGCAGGAGGAGGCCGCGAACAAGATGCAGGAATGGTTCGCCGCCGGCCTGAACGACTGGGACATCTCGCGCGATGCGCCCTATTTCGGCTTCGAGATACCCGACACCGGCGGCAGCAAGTATTTCTACGTCTGGCTCGACGCCCCGATCGGCTACTTCGGCAGCCTTCGCAATTACTTCGAGCGCACCGGCCGGGCGGGCGAGGTCGCAGATTTCGTCGACAAGGAGCGGGCGGCGCGGGCGGGCACGGAGATGGTCCATTTCATCGGCAAGGACATCCTTTATTTCCACGCCCTGTTCTGGCCGGCGATGCTCGAGCATTCGGGCTATCGCACCCCGACCCGGATCAATTCGCACGGCTTTCTCACGGTGAACGGCGAGAAGATGTCGAAGTCCCGCGGCACCTTCATCACCGCGCGCAGCTACCTGGATCACGTCGGCAACCCGGAGTACCTGCGCTACTACTACGCCGCCAAGCTAAACGGCACGATGGAGGACGTCGATCTCAACCTCGAGGATTTCGTCGCGCGCGTCAACAGCGATCTGATCGGCAAGTACGTCAACATCGCCTCGCGCTGCGCGGGTTTCCTCACCAAGCGTTTCGAAGGCCGGCTCGCAGGCGTGGCTCCGAACCCGAATTTGAACGACCTGCGGTCGGCGGGAGATTCGATCGCGCGGCATTACGAGGCACGCGATTATGGCCGCGCACTGCGCGAGATCATGCTGCACGCCGACAACGCCAATCAGTTCATCGACCAGGTCAAGCCCTGGGAGCTCGCAAGGAAGCCGGAGAAGGAGGGCGAATTGCTGCGCGTCTGCAGCGAGGGCCTGAACATCTTCCGGTTGCTGACACTCTACCTGAAGCCGGTATTGCCGAGACTGGCGGCATCGGTCGAGTCCTTCCTGGGCGTACCCCCGCTGCAGTGGTCGGACGCCGGGGATTGGCTGCCGGCCGGTCACCGCATCCAGGAGTACAAGCACCTGATGACGCGCATGGATCCGAAGGCCGTGGCGGCGATGGTGGAGGCGAACATGGAGACGCTGGCGCCGGCCAGGGACAGCCACTCCCAGCAGCGGCACGCGGAGCACCAGACGCGCGCTGACGAGAAGGCTGCGAACGAGGCGCACCACATCTCCATCGAGGACTTCGGCAAGATCGATCTGCGCGTGGCCAGGATCGTCAATGCCGAGCACGTCGAGGGCTCCGAGAAGCTGCTGAAGATCACGGTCGACCTCGACGAGGGCCGCACGCGCACCATCTTCGCCGGCATCAAGGCCGCCTACGACCCGGCGGCGCTCGTCGGACGGCTGACCGTGATCGTCGCCAATCTCGCGCCGCGCAAGATGAAATTCGGGCTCTCCGAGGGCATGGTGCTGGCTGCCTCCGGGGAGAAGCCCGGTATCTTCATACTGAGTCCCGACAGCGGCGCGGAGCCCGGGATGAAGGTGAAATAGGAGCCCGCGGGAGCCTCGTCGCGCCGCGCCCCAAACCATGAACCGCCTGCTCGTCATCATGCGGCACGCCAAGTCCGATTGGGCCTCGGGCGCCCTCGCGGATTTCGATCGGCCGCTGAATCGCCGTGGCGAGCGTGATGCGCCGCGCATGGCGCGCTGGCTGCGCGCGAATCGGTTCGTTCCCCGCGAGATCATCAGTTCCCCCGCGGTCCGCGCCCGGGAAACGACGCGCTCGGTGATCCGGGAGCTGGAACTGGACGAGGCGCTGGTCCGGTGGGACCCCCGCGTCTACGACGCTGATCTCGATGATCTGCTCGTGGTGCTTGCCGACCACGCGGCCGCGTCGGGGGTGCAGATGCTGGTTGGGCACAACCCCGGGCTGGAACAGCTCGCCGCTTACCTGGCCCGCGCCGAGACTCTGCCGCGGGAGGAGAAACTCATGCCCACGGCCGGCGTGATGGTCCTGGAGATCCCGGCCGGCGCCAGCGGCCTCGCGCGCGCGGCCGGCGCCTGCGTGGCGCACATGCGCCCGCGATGGCTGAAGGACGACGAATGATGCTCCCGGCGGATTCGCCCGAGGCCGGGGCGGCTAGAGGAACAGCACGGCGGGAAAGACCGCGACTGCCAGGACATACAGCAGCCACTCGATGTTGTATTCCTCCAGTGTGCCGTTGAAATGCAGGATCAGCACGACGATGGCGAACAGGTAGAAGAGAATAAAGCCGATATGCTCCATCATGCTGCTGTTCTCCGGCGGGTCGTTGTCGTGACCGCGATCAATGCCTGTTTGTGACTCGATAGCCTTCCGCGGCAGTTCGCTGGCCGGCATGGGATGGGCGCCCGACCGCGGAGCGGCTCCCGGCGCGTGTGGAATGCCGCCAAGTCTCCCCTGAATCTAAAGCAAATGGTAAGCCAGATCCGCGTGGCAGAATAGCGTAACGCCTTCCGCTAGCCGGTCGCCATGTGACGGGACCCGCATGGCATCGTCCGGGGGGAAGTGCGCCGCGTGGTGGGTGGGCGGACGGCAGTCGCTGGGTATCAGTGCGGGCGCTTGCCGAAGACGACCTTGTCCAGTATCCCGAGCAGCAGCGCCGAGAGCACGAACGCCATGTGCATGATCGTGTACCACATGAGCTTGTCGTTCGGGATCTGCTGCGCGTTCATGAAGGCGCGCAGCAGGTGGATGGAAGAGATGGCGACGATGGAGGCCGCGACCTTGATCTTCAGCGTTCCGGAATCGAGCTTGCCCAGCCAGTCCAGGCCGGCCTTGCCCTGTTCGATGTCGATCTGCGAGACGAAATTCTCGTAGCTCGACAGCATCACCATGACCAGCAGGCTAGCGACCAGGGCCAAGTCGACGAGGCCGAGAACGGTGAGCACCATGTCCGCCTCCTTAACCTCGAAGATGTGCGGCAGCAGGTGGAAGATCTCCTGGAAGAACTTGATCGCGATGGCGAGGATGGCGAGGCTCAGGCCGAGATAGATCGGCGCGAGCAGCCACCGGCTGGCGAACAGGATCTTCTCCAGGTTTCTCTCCAGGGCGGAGGGGGTGCCACTCGGTTTGGTCGGGTTCTCGCTCACGGCTTCAATCGTCTCCGGCTGCCATCTCCCAGGCGGACTTTCTGGCCATCAGGTGGTCGAGCCACAGGTCCGCGATCTTTTCCTGCACCGTGTTCTGCCGCAGGCGTGCGTTCAGGTTGGGGAAATCCACCGCGTCCAGGTCCTGATCCTGATTGTTGCAGGAGTATACGAAGAACTCCTCGCCGGTGTTCGGGTCGACGTGCTTGCACAGGCATTGCGCGCACACGCCCTTCATCATGCACTGCATCGGCGAGTTGATCGAGCCGATCGCGTGGTGCTTGGGTTTGAGGTAGGGCTTGAGCACGCCGTGGCGAGCCTCCTTGACCGCCGCCATCATGCGATCCGAGCCGATGACGATCATGTGATCGACGTCGTCCAGGTGTATGGGGGTGTCGCCGAGCTCCCCTTTTGCGTAGGCGATGATCGTTTCCAGAATGTTGCCGACGTAAGTCTTGTCCTGCGGACGCCTTGGCGGTATCGCCATCGCGTTGGTGCTCTTGTCGACCGCCCAGACCACCACGTCGGCCGCCGCCTCTATGTCCTCCCGTTTGAACACGTCCTGGCTGTTCTTGTATCCGGCGAAATAGATAACGTTGTTGCCCGCGGCGCGCAGCGCGCGGCCAATGGAGAAGAGCACGGCGTTGCCCAGCCCGCCGCCCACGAGCATCACGGTGCGGCCGGAGGGGATGTCCGTCGGCGTGCCGGTGACGCCCATCACCACGATCGGATCCCCGGGCTTCAGGTGCGCGCAGATGCGCGTCGAGGCGCCCATCTCCAGCGCGATGAGCGAGATGAGTCCGCGCTCCTTGTCCACCCAGGCGCCGGTGAGGGCAAGGCCCTCGGAGGCGAGCACCGTGCCCTCGATGCGATCGGCGTAGCTCTCGAAGTTCTGGACGCGGTAGAACTGGCCCGGAGCGAACTTGCGCGCCGCGCGCCTGGCGCGGACGACCACCTCGATGATGGTCGGCGTCAGGCGCTTCACCTCCACGACCGTGGCCAACAGCTCGTCGTCGAGCTTCGCCTGCAACTCGGCGAGTGCGGCGTCGCGCTCGCGCTGGCGATTCGGGTCCAGCGACTGCAGTTCGGACTCGAAGAGCTTCACCACGTAGGGGTAGCCGTCCTTGGCGCTGGCCATCGCCTTGACGACGTTGCCGGCGTAGACCGGGTGATTGTCCCCATAGAAGCTGATGTAGCGGCCGTCGCGCTGGTAGGAGGTCAGCGGTGCGGGCTTGCCCAGCTTCGGCATGGGGGTGTCGTGCATGGGTTGCAGGCTGACTCGGCCGTCCTCGAATGCCGGTTCGCAGCGCTGATAGAACTTCCCGTCCATCGCGAAGGTGTCGGGATACTCGCTCTGGTAGATCGTGTTCGGCGAGGTGCCGGCGGCGATGAACAGGCTGCGCAGCGGCACTTCCGGCGTCTCGCCCGAGTCCACCCACTTGCCGTCGACGTGCGAGTATTTCTTGAACCGAACCGCGCGCAGATGCCCGTACTCGTCGCACAGCGCCTCGCGCGGGTCCATGCCCTCGGCGAAGGCGATCCCCTCCTCGAAGCCCTTGTGCACCTCCTCGTGGTTCTGGCGATAGGCCGGGGAGTCCTTCATGCCCTTGCGGTAGAACAGCGTGACCCCGCCCCAGCTGTCGAGCAACGGCTGGAAGTCCGGCATTTCACCTGCCTTCCTGGCGCGTTCCCGCTCGCTGCGTATCGCCCGGCCGTGTGTCAGGAACTCATCGAGTATGCCCCGCTCCTCCTGGTCGAAGCGGCTCAACACCTTCTCCTGGCCGAGCTCCGCACTCAGGGCCTCGTAGCGGTGCAGGATCTTCTCGACCTGCACGGGATAATAGGCCATCAGCTCGGTGGCGGTGTCGACCGCGGTCAGGCCGCCGCCGATGACGCCGGCGGGCAATCGCACCTGCAGATTCGCGAGCGAGGATTCCTTCGCCGCGCCGGTCAGCTGCAGCGCCATCAGGAAGTCGGAGGCCTTGCGAATGCCGCGGATGAGGTTGTTCTTCAGCCCGATGATGGTGGGTTTGCCCGCGCCGCTGGCGATGGCGATGTGGTGGAAGCCGAGATCCCAGGCCTCGTTGATGGTGACCGTGCCGCCGAAGCGCACGCCGCCGTATACGCGGAAAGAGCGGCGACGGGCGAGCGTGAGATAGATGACCTTCAGGAAGTTCTTGTCCCAGCGCACCGTGATGCCGTATTCGGCGACGCCGCCGAAGCCGAGCATTATGCGTTTGTCGAGATCCTCGTAGAGCTCGTGGAAGTTCCGTATCGGCTGTGGCGGATGATTCGCATCCCCGGTCAACTCCCTCGGCAGCGGCTCAATCTTGAGTCCGTCGATGCCGACCACGCCGAAGCCCTCGTTCAAAAGGTAGTGCGAAAGCGTGTATCCCGCCGGCCCCATGCCCGCCACGAGAACGTTCTTGCCGTTGTACGGCAGAGCGTGCGGGCGCTTGACGTTCAGCGGGTTCCAGCGCGTGAGCAGGCTGTAGATCTCGAAACCCCAGGGCATGAACAGCACGTCGGTCAGCGTGTTGGTCTCGATCTGGGGGATGTTGACGGGCTCGGTCTTCTGGTAGATGCAGCCCTTCATGCAATCGTTGCAGATGCGATGTCCGGTTCCGGGGCACATCGGGTTGTCGATGACGATCAGCGCCAGGGCGCCGATGTTGTCACCGCGGCGCTTGACGAGGTGCATCTCGGAGATTTTCTCCTCCAGCGGGCAGCCGGTCACCGTGACTCCTAGCGCGTTGACCTTGTAGGTATTGTCCTTCTTCTGCCGCATCCCCTTAGAGCAGGAGTCCGTGTCGCGGTCGTGGCAGTAGATGCAGTGGTCGACCTCGTACAGGACTTCGCGCCGCTCCGCGCGCGTGTCGGTGAGCGCGAAGCCGTCGCGCCGGCGGCGGTGATGGTGCGGTCCCTTCAGGGTCGTGTAGCTGCCGCGATCCTCGATCTCGATGGGAACGAGGTTGTTGTAGTCGGTCTTGGCCGGCGACT
Source organism: uncultured Gammaproteobacteria bacterium (assembly GCA_964614765.1). Classification (GTDB taxonomy): domain Bacteria; phylum Pseudomonadota; class Gammaproteobacteria; order JAJPIJ01; family JAJPIJ01; genus JAJVHZ01. Next base: position 9,516 of record CAZTPK010000002.1, on the reverse strand, counting down.
TGAAGGTCATCCAATGGCCGATGCGCGCGCGCAACGCCGGGAGATGCATGGCGAGGTAGCAGTACTGCTGCAGCGGCGCGAGCAGGGCGTTCGCGAAGGCCGCCGGATCCGCGAGCGCGAGCGCCTCGGAAAACAGGCCCCGGGCCTCCCCGTGCGCGGCGAGCGCCGCGCGCAGCCGCGCGCTTTCCTGATCCGCATGCGGGTGTTCGCCGGGCTTGCCGGCGGCGATGAGCTCGTAGTGATTGGCCAGCCGCCAGAGCGGGGCGCCGACGCGGGCCAGCGAGCGCTCCTCGTCGGGGTCCTGCGCCGCTGCCGGGAAGGCGGCCTGCTTGAGCGCGGAGATCTGCCGCTCGATGCGATTCAGATCGAGGGCCGCGGCATCCACGCCCTTGAACTTTCCGTCGACCTTCATCGCCACCTCGGCGCGGAACAGGAAGATCGTGTCCATCTCCTCCTTGATCGCGACGATCTGGCGGTCACGCTCGCCGCCGACGCCGAAGAGCTTCGCTACGAAGCGGCCCACGTGCGGAGCCATGCGCACCAGGAGATCGCTGATGGCTTCAGGCGACATGCCGGCACCCTGGCAGGCGCGGTAGGCATCGAATTCCCTGGAGAGCCCGGCGTCGTCGGCCTCGACCTCGGCATTGAAGACGCGCAGCAGGTCAGCGAGCCGTGCCGGCTGGTAGAGATCGGAATAGGTGAAACCGGGCAGGCCGAGAGTCAGGCTCGGCGTGGGAGCGGCACTTCGTTCTGTCATGGACGGGAACCTGGCTGGCGATGTCCGAAACGGGCTTATGTCGCAACGCAAAACGGCTAGGCATGGTAAAGCCTGGCGCCCCCCGACGCAAACCGCGGCGCCCTGAATTTCCGGGATATTTGCGCAATACGCGCCACCAATCGGGACGCGCCAGGGCGCTCACGGCGGCGGCCCCTTGAAAGCCGTGTCGATGGCCCCAATTTGCATGCACAAGGCGCCGCTGGCGCCCATCGGGATTCACCGGAGACTAGACGATGAGCCAATTTAGGTACCAGCCCTGGGACGCGTTTCCCCAGCTTCGAGACGGGGCGCACCGCCTGTTGAAGGCGCAGTTCGACGGACGCGAACGCGACGATTGCCGGTCCGCGATCGGTCATTGGGCGCCGGCCGTCGACATCAAGGAAGAGCAGACAGGCTTCGTGATCCACGCCGACCTTCCGGGGGTGAAGGTCGAGGACATCGAGATTACCATGGAAAAGGGCGTGCTCACGGTGCGCGGCGAGCGCAAACCCGAGAACGAGGAGGCCGGGGCCGGCTACCGCCGCATTGAGCGGCCCCGCGGCACGTTCTGTCGCCGCTTCAGCCTTCCGGATTCCGCCGATGCCGATCGCATCCAGGCGAAAAGCCGCGACGGCGTGCTCGAGATCGTCATACCGAAGCGGGAGAAGAGCTGGCCGCGCAAGATCGCCGTGCAGGCCTGATTCCTCCCCCGCGCCCTTGCGCCGGACCGCCGCGCCCGCGTACGCGGACTAGCCGTCGCGCGCTCGGCCGCGTGCAGCGGCACGCGGCATTGAACTTTTTCAGTCGAGGTGCGTTCTCAACGCTCAACCGGATCTGACCGTTTCGCATGGCCAGAAGAGTAGCATCCGGAAAACACGGGAGAAATCGAAGATGGGCTCTGATAAACGACAGGGGTGGAAGGCGGCGGTGCGCGAAGTGCGCGTGCGTCCGTGCCTGGCCGCGTTTGCCGCGGCCACTGTGGCGGCGGCGACATTGCTCGGAGCCTCAGGAGAGAGCCGGGCGGCGCTGCCGGCGGCCGTCGATGGCCAGCCGGTGCCGTCGCTCGCGCCGATGATCGAGCGCGTGACGCCGGCGGTGGTGAACATCGCCACCGAGGGCCATGTGCAGATGCGGCTGAACCCTTTGTTCAATGATCCGTTCTTCCGCCGGTTCTTCAACATCCCCGACCAACTGCCCGAGCGCAAGACGCAGGCGCTGGGCTCCGGGGTGATCATCGACTCCACCCGCGGCCTCGTGGTGACCAACAATCACGTCATCGCCAACGCCGACCAGATCAGAGTGAAGCTTCGCGACGGGCGCGTGCTCGATGCCGAACTCGTCGGCAGCGATCCGGACACCGACGTGGCCGTCATCAGGATACCGCCCAAGGATCTGACGGCGCTGCCGCTCGCGGACTCCGATGCCCTGCGCGTCGGTGACTTCGTGGTCGCGATCGGCAATCCCTTCGGTCTCGGGCAGACCGTCACCTCCGGCATCGTCAGCGCGCTGGCGCGCAGCGGTCTCGGCATCGGCGAGTACGAGGACTACATCCAGACCGACGCCTCCATCAACCCCGGCAATTCCGGAGGTGCGCTGGTCAACCTGCGCGGCGAACTCGTCGGCATCAACACCGCAATCTTCTCGCAGAGCGGCGGCAACATCGGCATCGGCTTTGCCATCCCGGTGAACAACGTTCGGCAGGTGGTCGACCAGCTGGTGAAGTACGGCGAGGTCAGGCGCGGCTTCCTCGGAGTGGAGTTGCAGGATCTCAATCCGGACCTCGCACAGGCTTTCGGCATCACGCAGACCGAGGGCGCCGTCATCGCCTCCGTCGCGCAGGGTTCGCCGGCCGATAAGGCCGGGCTGCGCCAGGGCGACGTCGTGGTGGCGGTGAACGGCCGCACGGTCCGCAGCGCCTTCGACGTGCGTAACCAGATCGGTCTGACGCGCGCCGGAGAGAAGGTGGAATTGGAGGTCGTCCGCGAGGGCAGCCGCAAGAAGATCACCACCAAGGTTTCCGAGCGCGAGAGTGAGCAGGCGAGCGCCGGTGGCGCCACCGGAGTCCGCAACCCCGTGCTTGCCGGTGCGACCTTCAGCGACATCCCCGACAGCATCCCCGAGTACGAGGGCGAAAGCGGCGTGTTCGTGGCCGACGTGGAGCGCGGCAGCCGCGCCTGGCGCAGCGGTCTGCGTCCGGGCGATCTCATCACTTCAGTGCAGCGGCAGCGCGTTAGGAACCTGGATCAATTCCTCGAGCTGGTGCAGGCAGAGAGCGGTCAGCTGCTGGTCGGTGTGCGGCGCGGGAACGGCGCGGCCTTCATGGTTCTGAAGTAGCCGTTGCCGGCGCGAACCGGCTCCCCGCCCGGGCCCGCCGCGGGCCCGATCGCGCCGTGCAGGCCTGGCCCTGCGCGGCGTTTTTTTGCTCTACGGAAGCTCCGCAATAGGCAGAATTTCCTGCGGTGCGTGGATGCACCGCCATCCTCCATGGCCACAGGCCATTGAAGATGGAGGCCGGCGAGAATCATACTTCTTGCCGGATCGTGTTCTGGCAAGTCCAGGATGGATTCGTTCGGCGCTTCGCTAATCCAGCAGCGCGGGCAGCTCGCGACTGAGCCGTTGCCGTTCCGCGGTGGCGCTGCCCAGCAGCGCGAATCCCTCGATGCGATCGTCCTGGGTTCGGTAAAGCGCGCGCATGCCGCCTTCGAGACGTTCGATACGCCAGTCCCCGGCGACCCCAGGCCGCGGCGGCGCGACCACCACCGGGTAGCGGCTGGTCTTCACCAGCACGGGCATGGGTGGATATGCGACGTCGGTCGGCCTGCCCGCCAGCGTGGGCGCCAGTGCCCGGGCGGCCTGCATGATGGGGGCGACGTAGGGCAGCACCAGCCCGTCGACCTCGGCGCAATCGCCCAGGGCGTAGACGCGATCGGCGGAGGTGCGCAGCTGCCGGCTGACGAGTATGCCGCGATTGACCTCCAGCCCCGCCGCGCGCGCGAGCCCGGTCCTGGGCCGCAGGCCGATCGCGCTCAATACCGCGTCGGTGGTGATTGCCTCACCGTTGGAGAGCGTGACCCGAAGCCGCGAACCATCCCGATCGACACGCGCGAGTGTGCGACCGAAACGCCAGTCGACGCCGAAGCCGGCATACGCGTCGGCGAGCGCCTGGCCCGCCTCGGCAGGCAGCAGACGGCTGAGCGGGAAGGCCGCCGGATCGATCACAGCGCTGGCGATGCCGCCGCTGAGCAGATCGTTCGCGAATTCACAGCCGATGAGGCCGGCGCCGATGATCGTCACGTGGCGGGCGTTCGCGATGGCCGCGCGAAAAATCGCGTAATCGGCGAGGTCGTTGACCGTCATGACGCGTTCAGCGGCGTCACCCTCGACGGGCACGCGGATCGGATCGGCGCCGACAGCCAGCACCAGGTTCCAATAGGCGTGTACGACTCCCCCGGCGCGCACGGTGCCCGTGGCGGTATCCAGTTCCTCTACCGTTACCCCGGTGCGGATCTCCGCGTTGAGCTGGCTTGCCATGGCGCCCGCGTCGGCGAGGGCGATCGCCGCGGGCGATTTGTTGCTCGTGTAGGCGCTCGACAGCATGGGCTTGGAGTAGTAACGCCCGTCGTCGCGCGTGACGATGAGCAAGGGCGTAGCCGTGTCGAGCTTGCGCCATTCGCGCGCCAGGGTGTAGCCGGCGAGCCCCGCGCCGACGATGACGAGCGGTTCCATGGTCGCGACCGGCGCAGCCCCCGTATGTCAGTCGGCCATCTCGACCATCTCGAAATCCGACTTGGGCGCCCCGCAGTCGGGGCAGACCCAGTCCTCCGGTACGTCCTCCCAGCGCGTGCCAGGCGCGATCCCGGCTTCGGGGAGCCCCAGCGCCTCGTCATAGATGAAGCCGCAGATCAGGCAGTACCAGCGACGCATATCGATTTCCTCGGGGGATCGTTCAGCGGCGTACAATAGAAAAATGTGGAGGTCAGTGCAAACGCCGACGCGTGTCCCGCGAACCAAAGCAGCGACGGCGGCGTCGAAGTGCCTGTCGAGCTGAAAAGGAACGGCCATGTCAAGAAACGTAGCCCTCATACTGATTGCATGGCTGCTGCACGGTTGTGCCAGCAACGTGCCCGTGGAGATCCGCCAACCGCCGTCCGGATCGCCGAGTCTGCTGTCGGTGTACACGAACCCCGGCGCACACGTCGGCCAGACGGTGCGCTGGGGAGGGGTGATTGCCAATGTCGAGAACCGCGAGAACCAGACGTGGCTGGAGATCGTCGCGCGTCGCCTCGATGCGTACGGTGAGCCGGTGGTCACCGACAGGACCGAAGGGCGGTTCCGCGCCCGGGTCGAGGGTTTCCTTGACCCACAGGTCTTCGCGAAGGAGCGGGCAGTGACGGTTTACGGCAAGGTGGAGGGAACGGAAAACGGCAAGGTCGGCGAACAACCGTACAGCTTTCCGGTCGTGCGCGCCGAGAAGACCTACCTGTGGCCGCAGCGCGCGGACTGGCGCGATGATCCCTGGTGCCGCGACTATGCCTGGCGTTATTCGCTCTTCTACCGTTACCGCTACCCCGGTTTCTACCACCGCTACTGGTGGGGATACCCGTATGGCTTCTACGGCCCTTACTGGGGGCCGTATTGGGGTCCCGCCTATTGCCGGTAGTCTCGTCGCGGCGCGGTCGGTGCCCGTGGTGGGAGACTCTGTCGCACCCCGGCGACGCGCGCGGACCTAGCGCGCGCTGGCCGAGGCCGCGCAGGGCGAGCGGAAGCGGGTCGTGCGTCCGCTCTTGCTGCCACTCTGGATGATCTCCTTCAACAGACCGAGGGTGACATGACTGATGTCAGGCTGAACGCCCGCCAGGCGGCGGAACGGGTGGTCGGGTTCTCCCAGGTGGTTGACGACCAGGGCGGCCCCCGGAAAGCGGTGATTGCGCGTGAAGTAGTGGGTCGTCACCACCGTCTTGATGCCGGCGGCCGTGGCCGCGGTCAGGCCGTTGACCGTGTCCTCGAAGGCGATGCATTGGTCCGGCGCCAGCCGCATCTCCTGCAGGACGTAGTTGTATACGGCCGGCGAGGGCTTCTTGGCCTCGATGATGTTGCAGGTGGCCACGACCTCGAACATCTCCCGCCAGTCGGCGCCTAAGTTGATGTCAAGCAAGGTCTTTACGTTCGAATACGCCGAACTGGTGGCGATCGCGAGCCGCATCTTCTGTGCGTGCGCCTCGCGCAGCAGCCGGCGCACGCCGACACGCAGGGAGATCTGCCCGGCGACGAGCATGCGGGCGTAGTGGCCGGTCTTGACTCGGTGCACGTCACTGGCGAATTCGGCGATCGTCCCGCGGTCGTGGTACAGGCCCTGCTCGGCGGCGTAGTGCGCGATGCGCTCACGCCCGCCGGAGATGGAAAGCAGCGCCTCGTATAGTTCGGGCGTCCAATCCCAGTCGAGGCCGAAATCGTAGAAGGCCGCGTTGAAGGCAAGCCTGTGTATTTCCTCGGTGTCGGCCAGCGTGCCGTCCATGTCGAAGATCAAAGCCCGCAGCTGATGCATTCACACCTTTCCCGATGATGGCTCTGGTGGGAGCCGTTGCAAGCAATTATCGTTCCCCACAACCGAACCTAAGCTGAACCACCGCGTGGACCGTCCCCCGGTGGGTCCAGGAGTTCCTCGGCCTCGGTCGGTTCGAATTCGACCCGCTCGATCTGGGCGAATCGCTCGCTGATCTTTCTGGCCGAGGTGTTCACTTTCTGCACGTCGTCGTGAGCCTGGGCGATGTGGCGGGAGAGCGCGTCCATGCGCTCCTTGAAGCGATCGAAATCCTTGGCGAGGAAGCCGAGGTGTTCCTGGATGATGTTGACCTGCTCGCGGGTGGCGGCGTCCTTGAGAACCGCGCGTGCGGTGTTCAGGACCGCCCACAGTGTCGTCGGCGAGACCATCCATACCCGCATGGCGTGGGCCTCCTCGACGAGATCCGGGTGATGCGCCTGGATCTCCGCGAAGACCGCCTCGGCGGGGATGAACATCACTGCGCCGTCGGCGGTGGTGCCGGGGATGATGTACTTCTCGGCGATGTCGTGTACGTGCTTGCGGATGTCCTGTTTGAAGACGCGCTCGTGCTGCCGGCGCTCCGATTCCGGCTGGGTCGCGTCCACCAGCAGCCGGTAGGTGTCGAGGGGGAATTTCGCATCGATGGGTACCATGCCGGTCGGGCTCGGCAGAAACAGCACGCAGTCCACGACGCGTCCGTTGGGCAAGGTGTACTGCAGCGCGAAATTCGCCTCCGGCATCACGTTGCGCACCAGGGCGGCCAGCTGCACTTCCCCGAAGGCGCCGCGCGAGCGCTTGTCGGAGAGCACCTCCTGCAGGCTGACGACGTTGCTCGAAAGCTCGGTGATGCGCTTCTGCGCCTCGTCGATGACCGCCAGCCGCTTGAGCACGTCGGCGAAGGTGGCGGTGGTCTTCTCGAACCCCTCCGAAAGACGCTTTTCCACCTGCCCGCTGATCTCAACCAGTCGCTTGTCGGTCGTCTGCGTCAGCGCCTCCAGGCGTTTGCCCAGGTCCTCGGCATAGTGCATCAGGGCAGAGGCCACCTGCTGCTGCACCGCGGTCATGCCGGTGCTCAGGCCGTCCTGCATGCTGCGGCTGGTCTCCAGTTGTCGCTGCTCGAACCGGGTCCGGTGCTCGGCGAGGTGATTGCGCAACTCCTCGCGCAGGTCCATCAGCGAGCGGGTGGAATGGTTGCGGCCCTCGGCGAGGGCCTCGGCCATGCCGTGCCGCAGGCGCTCCATGCGCTCGACGACGTCGCCGCGCAGCTCCCCGCCGGCGCGGATCTGCGCGGTGATGACCTCCTCCAGCCGCTGTTCCACCCCGTCGATGCGGCGCAACTGGTCCTCGATCCGGGTGTCCAATCGTATCAGCAGCTCGCGATCCCGGGCCGACAGTCGTGGTCTCAGGAGCAGCCACAACAGGGCGAGTAGGACCAGGCCCAGAACGATTAGAATGTAGTCCTGAGCGCCCAGCGCGGCGAAGTAGCGGTTGACTTCCTGCATGCATGCGCAGGCTAACGGCTCACCGCCGATTTGTCATGCGCCGTACGGGCGAGCGGGCCGTTCGGGGGTGAAAGAGATGAATGCCGCCGTGACAAAGCAATTTCGTGACCTGGTCGCCGCCGGCGACGAAGGGCTGGACCTGGCGCGCGCCGCGCTGCAAGTCGCCCGTATCCAGTACCCGTCGATGGAGGTGGACGACTATCTGCTCAAGCTCGATCAGATGGCGGCGCTCGTCGGCGGCCGGCTTCAAAAGGATGCCTCGCACGAAGACGTCCTGCGGGCCATCAATCGCCACCTGTTCGCGGAACTGAAATTCGCCGGCAACGGCAAGGAGTACTACGACCCCCGGAACAGCTACCTCAACGACGTGCTCGAGCGGCGGCTGGGGATCCCGATCACGCTCTCCATCATCTACCTGGAGATCGGCTGGAGACTCGGCCTGCCGCTCCAGGGCGTGTCGTTTCCCGGGCATTTCCTGGTGAAGCTCCCGGTGGAGGAAGGCGAGATCGTGCTCGATCCATATGCCGGGGGCATCTCTCTGGGCAAGGAGGAACTGGAGATGCGGCTGATGGGAGTAACGCCGCCGAACCGCGCGCACGGCGGCGTGATGGACTTGGCGCAGTTACTCGAGTCGGCCCCCCGCACGGAGATCCTGCACCGCATGCTCCGGAATCTGAAGGCGATCTACCTCAATGCCAGGGACGACGAGAAGGCGCTCGCGATCATCGAACACATGCTATGCGTCCGGCCCGAGGACGTGGAGACCGTGCGTGATCGCGGATTCGTCTTCAAGCGCCTGGGCTGCTTCCGCCTGGCGGTCGAGGACCTCAGCCGCTATCTCGCCGCCCGGCCGGATGCGGATGACGTCGACGAGGTCCGGGGCCAGCTGATGGACTCGCAGCGCTCGGCAGCCCGCCTGCACTGATGACCGATTTCGGACGCTGCGGATGATCGCGAAGACCGCACCGATGCGCGGGCGGAGCCCGTGAAGAGGGATCCATCGCCCCGCAAGGGTCGCGGCGCGTCGATTAATCCCGACCCGCGCTACCTCCAGACCACGCGCGAGGACTTCGACGACGGTTGGGACGCGGATGCCGAACCGCCGCCCCCGCTGCGTACCGTCGTGAAGGAGGAACGGGCACGAAGCATCATTGCCCACAACGACTCCCCGGACATCCCGTTCCGCGCTTCCATCAATCCCTACCGCGGCTGCGAGCACGGCTGCATCTACTGCTATGCGCGCCCCACCCATGCCTATCTCGATCTCTCTCCCGGTATCGACTTCGAGAGCCGGCTGTACGCCAAGACCAACGCCCACGAGCTGTTGCGCGCCGAACTCGGCCGCCCCGGCTACAGGCCGCAGCTGATCGCGCTCGGCGCGAACACGGACCCGTATCAGCCCATCGAGCGCCGGCGGTTGATTACCCGCCGGCTCATCGAGGTGCTGGCCGAGTGCAACCACCCGCTCGGCATCGTCACCAAGTCGGCACTGGTGGAGCGCGACATCGATCTGCTCGCACCGATGGCGGCGCGCAACCTGGCGTACGTGTTCCTCTCGATCACTACCCTGGACCACGAACTCGCCCGCCGCATGGAGCCCCGCGCGACCGCGCCGCGGCGGCGGCTGGAGACCGTGCGGCGGCTGAGCGCCGCCGGCATCCCCGTGGGAGTGATGTTCGCCCCGGTCATCCCGGTGCTCAACGACAGCCACATGG
>CAZTPK010000001.1:396-26721 GCA_964614765.1 uncultured Gammaproteobacteria bacterium | reverse complement strand
GTCTTCGAGTGTGTCGCGGTCGAGCTCGGCACGCCCGATGTTGTCGTCGTGCAGGTAATCCAGCGAGACGTCGACATAACGGCTCTGCCCGCGGGCGCCGGGGCCCGAGCCGACCAACGCCAGGACCAACAGGGCCGATGCCGTCGCGTGGCTGTATCGAGCGCTGGTGCGGGAGGCGATCCCCATGACGCGTCATTGTGTATCCGCGGCCGGCTACACTCAAGCCGATGCAAACCGGCCATACTGCTGCTATCGTTTGACGCGCGGCGTTCGGGCCGTGCAGGTCTACGGGAGGACGACATGAGTGCACGGGGACGGGAAGTGGACGACCCACGCCGGGGATTCCTGATCGCCCTGCTCGCGACGGGCGCATACATGCTGGGACGGCCGCGAGACGCTGCAGCCGGTCTGCTCGGTACCGTGCCGAGACCCCTCCCGGCGGGGCGATCGGTGCATGCCCATTCCGGCGGAGTGCGCGTCAACGGACGCCCGCTGAATGCCGCGACATTGATCCGTGCGAGCGACGTGGTGGAGACCGATGCGGACGGCAGACTGGTGTTCGTCGTCGGCAAGGATGCTTTCTTGTTAAGGGGTCAGAGTCGGCTGGAGATGATCGCTGCCGGAGCCGAGCAGTTCGCGGTGGGGACGTTGCGGCTGGTAACGGGGCGGCTGCTGTCGGTGTTCGGTCGATCCCCGCACCGCCTCGAGACCGTGACCGCCACGATTGGAGTACGCGGCACGGGCGTATATCTCGAGTCGGAGCCGGATCGCAGCTACGTGTGCACCTGCTATGGTACGACGGAGATCGCCGCCGTCGGCGATCCGCAAAGCAGCGAGGTCATCAGTGCCACCCATCACGATGCGCCGCGTTACGTGCTCGCCGCCGGCAGCAGCGGCAGACGCATCGAACCCGCTCCGTTCAAGGATCACACCGACGAGGAACTGGAACTGCTGGAGGCTCTCGTGGGCCGGACCACGCCGTTCAGGTTGCCCGGCGACGCCTACGGCCGTCCGCGTCGGAATACCTACTAGAACGGGCGCGCGCCAATTCAGCGGTAATTCAGCGCATCGGTCCTAGAGTGGGCCGCGATTCGCAATCCTGCGAAAGGAAGGTGAGGCTCATGCGCGCCCTGAACAGAATGCTGGTTTGCATTGCGATGGTGCTGGCGACGCTGCTGCCGTCCACGAGCTGGGCTCGGGACAACGTATATTTCAACTTCGGTTTCAGCAGCGGCTTCCCGGCGACTCGCTACTATTCGTACCCTTACCCGACCGTGGTCCACGCGGTGCCTGTCTACCCGCCGCCCGTCAGGCATTACTATCACTACTACACGCCGCGGGACTATTATCATCACTACACGCCGCAGCACTACCATCGCCATTACAAACCGCGGCACTGTCACTCCGATCGGTATCCGCGCCACGGGCACTTCGATCCACATCGGCCGGATCATCATGGCCGGCGTGACGGTTATCACCATCACTGGCGGGATGGCGGCGACCGATACCATCGCGATCGCGGTCATGACGATCGCCGGGGCGGCAGCCGCACCTTCGTCAATCGGGACGACTGAGTCACGATTCGCGATTCCCGACGCCCCACGCGGACGGCTCCGGCCCGCGTGGGTTGTGTTTTGCTGACCCCGCGGTTATTGTTCTCGCCCGGTACGCAGGGCGACAGGTGACGATGACCGCGACGCAGCTGCAGTTACTGCAGGGAATGCCGATCTTCGGCGGCATCAACGAGGAGGTTCTGAGCTACTTGCTCAGATTCACCCGTATCGTCGCCCGCCCCGCTGGCGGCTATTTCTTCCGCGAGAATGATCCGGGTGACTCCGTGTTCGTGCTGGAGCACGGTGAAGTCGATATCGTCAAGCGCTGGAAGCAGCAGATGTACTTCCTGCGCAAGATTTCGGTCGGCGACTGCTTCGGCATACTTACGCTTCTCGATCTTGGACCGCGCAGCGGATCGGCGATCGCGCGCCAGGACTGCACCGCCATCGAGATCTCGACCACGAACATGTACGAGATCTACAAGATGGATCGCCAGCAGTACACTATCTTGCTGATGAATCTGGCCAGGGAGGTCAGCCGGCGCCTCAGGCACTCCGACACTCAGCTGTTCAAGACGCTCGTCGATCCCGACGACGCCGCCAGGCCCTGGATGGCGGGAGATATTTACGACTTCCCGGCGATCGACACCCCAACCTGAAGTCAAGCCTACGGCCGACCCCGTGCGGGCGGTATAATCCGGTCTGCCCCCGTATCCCAACGTCGAGTCCCCTCCTTGCGCGAGTTGAACGCCGCGCAGCGCGCCGCGGTGCGCTGCCTGGACAAGCCGCTGATGGTCCTGGCCGGCGCCGGCAGCGGCAAGACCAGCATGATCACCGAGAAGATCGCTTACTTGCTGGAGCGCGGTGCGCTCGATCCGGCGCAGATCGTGGCGGTCACGTTCACCAACAAGGCGGCGCGCGAGATGCGCGATCGCGTCGGCAAGCGCATCAAGGGACGCGACCTCTCGGCATTGAGGGTGTCGACTTTCCATGCGCTCGGCCTGGCCATCCTGCGGGAGGAGATCGCGCACCTCGGATACCGACCGCGCTTCACCGTTTACGACGGGCAGGATGTCAGCCAACTGCTCGCGGAGATCCTGGGCTGCGACGCGAACGACCCGCGCGTGCTGACGACGCAACAGCAGATCTCTCGCTGCAAGAATGCGGGGGAGGCGCAAGCGCCTCCGCCGGGAGAAATCCAGGCGCTGCTCAAGGAGTGCGAGCGTCAGATGCGAGCGCGCAATGCGGTCGACCTGGACGACCTGATCGCGCTGCCGGGACGGTTGCTGGCCGGCGACGGGGAGATCCGCGCGCGCTGGCAGAACCGGGTGAGATACCTGCTGGTGGACGAGTATCAGGACACCAACGGCGCGCAATACGACTTGATGAAGCTGCTGGCGGGATCCAGGGCGCGGTTCACGGTGGTTGGTGACGACGACCAGTCGATCTATGCGTGGCGCGGCGCGCAGCCGAGGAATATCCAGCTGCTCGCGCAGGATTACCCGGCGCTTGAGGTGATAATGCTCGAGCAGAACTACCGCTCCACACGCCGCATCCTCAAGGCCGCCAATCACCTGATCAGACAGAATCCGCATGTCTACGAGAAGCGTCTCTGGAGCGACCTCGGTCTCGGTGATCCCATCCGCGTAATACGAGCAGATGACGAGAACGACGAGGCACGCAGGGTAATCGCGCAGATATTGCATCACCGCCTGATGGCTCGAGGCGACTATGGCGATTATGCGATTCTCTACCGCGGCAACCACCAGTCCCGGCCATTCGAGCAGGCGCTGAGGGAGCACCGGGTGCCATACGCCGTGAGCGGCGCAACCTCCTTCTTCGAGTACGGCGAGGTACGGGACCTGCTCGCGTATATGCGGTTGCTTGCCAATCCGACGGACGACGGTGCGTTCCTGCGGATCGTCAACACGCCGCGGAGGGAGATCGGACCGGCGACGGTGGAGAGGCTGGTCGCGTACGCGCGGAGGCGCGACGCGAGCCTGTTCGATGCCTGTTGGGACGAGGAGCTTCTGAGCACCCTGGGCGAGCGCGTCCGTGCGCGGGTTCGGGACTTCGCGGCGCAGGTGTCCAGGTGGTCCGAACGCGCGGAGGGCGAACCTGCAGTGCCGCTGCTGAAGGAGATCGTCGAGACCATCGGCTATCGCCGATGGCTGGAGTCACAGGCCGACAGCCCTGCGGAGGCCGAGCGGCGCTACGGCAACGTCGAGGAGCTCCTGGCATGGATGGCCCGCCTGTCCTCCTCGCCGAGCGGGGATCGGCCTCTGCCGGAGGTCCTCGACCAGCTCGCCCTGATGGAAACCCTGGCCGACCGCGACGCCGACGAGCAGTCCAACCGGGTGCGCCTGATGACCCTGCACGCCGCCAAGGGTCTGGAGTTCTCGCACGTCTACCTCGTCGGGGCGGAGGAGGAACTGCTGCCGCACCGCGCCAGTCTGGAGGCTGGCGATATCGATGAGGAGCGGCGGCTCGCCTACGTCGGCATTACGCGAGCCCGATCGACCTTGACCTTCACCTGGGCAGCTTCCCGGCGCCGTTACGGGGAGACGCGCGAGTGCCGGATAAGCCGTTTTATCAGCGAGTTACCGGCAGACGACCTGGAGTGGATCGGGGTCGACGACCAATCTGAGGCCTCTCCCGAGGAGGGCCGCCGGGTGTTGGCGTCGCTGAAGGACCTGGTGCGTTAGGCATGAGCCCGGCGGCCGGCGCCGCCTGTCGTCTGGCCCCGACATTGCCGTCGTTCGCGGCACGCCGGCCGGTGTGGGGCAGGCCGCATCTTTCTTGATACTTCACTTTAATTAACGTCCTCAGTCTCATGAAATGAAGTCTGTTCACCGCCCATCGGATCTACGGTGCAGCGGCGCCTCCGGCCTTGGCACACGGGCTGCAATGGGTCTATCGCACACACAGGCAGGCGTGTGGGACTTCAGGGACACCATCGATAACGAGGCTAGGGCATATGGGATTACAGCTGGTCGTCGATAACACCGCGCGGGCGCAGGCCTACAGCAACTCCCTGCCCGGGGGGACGCCGTACTTCGATGGTTTGCTCGAACGGACGCGCGCCCAGCTACGCGAAGACCTGCGTTACTACCAGAACCGCCTCCGCGACCTGAAGCAGATGGAGCCCCACAACCTCGCCGAGCTGCGCGCGCTGTACCGTTCGCGCGAGCAGTACATCCTGCGACTGCTGCGTACGATGGGCGATCGGCTGCAGGCGGTCTGAACCGGATTTGTCGCTGTTCCCTTCTCGTTGGGACCTCTGCCCGCCTCAGGCGGGCTTTTTTTTCCTCCGCGGCAGCGGCCAGTACCAGTCCGCCAGCGAGGTGTCAGCCCCGGCCCTGCCTGAACATCAGCGCCCGCCCGGCCCGCGTTGATTCTGCGATGCGTGCCTTCGCCTCAAGCCAATTCGTCGTCAGAGGGGATCAACCACCCTTTCACCGCGCGCCCGCTTCCATTGTCCCTTCCATTGCCCAGCGACCTGAAATCGAACAGGGAGCGATCGGCCAGATGCGAGGGACTGACCGTCTGTAGCGCGGAGAAGATTGTCTCGAGCCTTCCCGGGTGATGCTTATCCCACTCCCTCAGCATCGCCTTGATCTGCTTGCGCTGCAGATTCTCCTGGCTCCCGCACAAATTGCAGGGAATGATCGGAAAGGCGCGCTGATCGGCGTACTCGGCGATGTCCTCTTCCTTGCAGTAGGCAAGTGGCCGGATGACGATATGCGCGCCGTCGTCACTTCTCAGCTTCGGCGGCATCGCCTTCAGCTTGCCTCCGAAGAACATGTTGAGGAACAGCGTCTCTATAATGTCGTCGCGGTGGTGACCAAGGGCGATCTTCGTCATGCCGTGCTCGCGCGCGAATCGGTAGAGGATCCCGCGCCGGAGGCGTGAGCACAGACCGCACATGGTCTTGCCCCTGGGAACGACGCGCTCGACGATGCTGTAGGTGTCTTCATCGATGACGTGAAACGGTATCCCGAGGTCGCGAAGGTAGTCCGGAAGCACATGCGCCGGAAAGCCGGGCTGCTTCTGGTCCAGGTTCACCGCTACGATCTCGAAATCCACCGGGGCACTGCGCCGCAGGGACAACAGTACATCCAACAACGTGTAAGAGTCCTTGCCGCCGGAAAGGCAGACCATGACCCGATCGCCGTGCTCGATCATGTTGAAGTCTTCGATCGCGCGACCGGCGTTCCGTCGCAGGCGTTTGGCGAGCTTGTTGGATTCCAGTTCGTGTTTCTGAGCGGCAGAGGGCATGAAGGGACTCTGTGACTCACTGCAGGCGTCGAAGCTCGACGCCGTTCTACTTTATGCGAACCGGGTGAACAGGAAAAGCGAGGACGACAAAAAGAAACCCCGCTCGCCGGCGGGGTTGCCGATGTTCCGGACCGACGGCTGGGGTCAGCCCTCGGGCGTTACCGATGCCGCCTGTAGACCCTTCGGGCCCCGCTGCACTTCGAAGTTCACCTTCTGGCCTTCCTGCAGGGTGCGGAAGCCAGAGCCTTTGATGGCAGAGTAGTGGACGAACACGTCGTCACCACCCTCGCTCGGTGTGATGAAGCCGTAACCTTTTGCCTCGTTGAACCACTTCACGGTACCGGTAGCCATGCAAATAAACTCCACTGATTTTTCGCCAAGGGTGTCGTGCAGAGTATCGGGGGGCAGTGCAAGGAGACCATGAGGAACTTCTTTTTACTACCTGCGACACTGTCACTGCAGTCGGGCCTAAGCATAGACCAAAGCCGTTGCACCCGCCAAGTGCCCGCATTCCGCCGAATCGGCCGGTTGCGTTTTCCCGCAGTGCGGCATAATGGACGCCTGCGACGACAATCGGGTAACTTGACAAAATGGCCTTACAAAAGCATCTCGTTGATCAGGTAGCGCTAGTCACAGGCGGCGCTAGGCGCGTCGGCCGCGCAGTCGCCCTTGCCTTGGCGAAAGCCGGAATGCACGTGGTCATCACCTACAATCAAAGCCGCGCCGAGGCCGATGAAGTCGTCGCCGCGATTACCGCCATGGGACGATGCGCCTTCGCGCTGCAGGTGAGGATGGAAGACGTCGATGCCGCCGAACAGGTCTATCGCGCGCTGAACTCGCGGTTCGACCGATTGGACGTGCTCGTGAACAACGCCAGCATCTTCGATCCGACCCCGTTCGGTTCGATTACCGTGGAGCAATACGACCGCAATCAGGCTATCAATGCGCGCGCGCCGCTCATGCTGATACAGAGGTTTGCACCGATGTTGTGCGCCCATTACCACAGCGACGATCCCTCGAGTCCCGGCCGTATCGTCAACTTCATCGACATACACGTCATGGGCGAACCGCTGCAGCATTTCGCGGCCTACAATAGCTCCAAGGCCGCCCTCATGGAGATCACGGCCACCTGCGCGATAGAGCTCGCGCCGCGCGTGACCGTCAATGCCATCGCGCCGGGCGTGGTCGCCTGGGCCGATTCCTACAGCGAGGAGATGAAGCGGGAGTACATGACCCGCGTGCCGCTGGCGCGTCCCGGCACGCCCGAGGACGCGGCGGCCGCCGTGCTCTATCTGGTGCGCGATGCGGCGTACTGCACCGGCCAGATCATCCGTCTCGACGGTGGTCGTTTCCTTACCTGAGTGGCGCCATGCCTGATCCCGTCGATTCGAGGGTGGAGCCCGAGCAGGTCGGCGCGCATGCCCCAGACCGTCCTGACGCCGGAATCATCCGGATCGGCTGGCGGGAGTGGGTGGCGCTCCCCCAATTCAACATAAGGTCCATCAAGGCGAAGATCGACACCGGTGCCAGGACCTCCGCGCTGCACGCTTACTCCGTGGAGCGTTTCCTTCTGCATGGCGCT
The DNA here is from genome assembly GCA_964614765.1 of uncultured Gammaproteobacteria bacterium. Classification (GTDB taxonomy): domain Bacteria; phylum Pseudomonadota; class Gammaproteobacteria; order JAJPIJ01; family JAJPIJ01; genus JAJVHZ01. Next base: position 19,308 of record CAZTPK010000001.1, on the reverse strand, counting down.
CCGCGCGTGCGGTTCATGCTGCATCCGAGGCGCCTGCGCACCGACATTGCGGTGGCCTGCGAATGCGACATCGTGGATGAGCGTACGGTGACCGATTCAGGGGGTCATCAGGAACGGCGGATTGTCATCGTCACCGACATCGTGCTCGGGCATCTGCGCTACCCGATAGAACTCACGATCACCGATCGCGACACCATGCGCTATCGCATGCTGCTCGGGCGCAGCGCCATGCGCGATCGCCTGACAGTGGATCCCTCCCTATCGTACCTGGCCGGCAGGCCAAAGTTGCCGCGAAAGAACAGGCAATGAAGATCGGCATCCTCTCCCGCAATCCGAAGCTTTATTCAACCCAGCGGCTCGTGGAGGCCGCATCGCAGCGCGGCCATGAGGTGCATGTGATTGATTTCCTGCGCTGCTACATGGACATCACGTCAAAGAATCCGCAGATGTTCTACAAGGGAGAACCATTGCAGGGATTCGATGCGGTGATCCCGCGCATCGGCGCGTCGGTGACCTTCTACGGCGCCGCCGTGGTCCGTCAGTTCGAGATGATGGGCGTCTTCAGCGTTAATGAGTCTGTCGCCATCACGCGCTCGCGCGACAAACTGCGGTGCCTGCAGTTGCTCGCGCGCCGCGGTGTGGGCCTGCCGACGACCGGGTTCGCGCACGAAAACAGCGACGTGCAGGAGCTCATCCGCAAGGTGGGCGGCGCGCCGGTGGTGATCAAGCTTCTCGAGGGAACCCAGGGAATCGGCGTGGTCCTTGCCGAGACCGTGACCGCCGCCGAGAGTGTCATCGAGGCGTTCATGGGGTTGAAGGCCGATATTCTCGTCCAGGAGTACATAAGCGAGGCGCAGGGCAGCGACATCCGATGCTTCGTCATCAATGGCAAGGTCATCGCGGCGATGCGTCGGCAGGCGCGGGCGGGAGAGTTTCGATCGAATCTGCATCGGGGCGGATCGGCAGAACTCGTCAAGATCGCTGCCGAGGAGCGCGCCACGGCTGCGAAGGCGGCCAGAGTCATCGGCTTGAACGTCTGCGGCGTGGATCTCCTGCGTTCGCGTCGCGGCCCGCTGGTGATAGAGGTGAATTCCTCGCCCGGGCTGGAGGGGATCGAAAGCGCCACGGGCAAGGACGTCGCAGCCTTGATCGTCGAATTCGCGGAGAAAAAGGCGGCGGAGGCCGCCACTACCCGCACGCGCGGCGCGGGCTGACGGCTGAGATTCGGTTCGGAAGGGTCAACTTGCGCCGATGGCCCGCGGCAGTCGCCGAGCGTGGTCGCCGGGCGGCACGCGACCGACCGGTATGGCCATCCCGGGGGACGGTGTCTCCGGTCCGTCCGCTCTGTGCGACCTGCCCCGGTGCCGGGCTAAGGCCGGTCGGTCGTACCAGTCCTCACCGGCGGCGCCGTGCTATCGGTGGGCGGCTCGCCCCCTACGACGACCCGAAGGGGCTGTACGTTCGTCGCTGAGGTGCTCGGGGCGTTCTTTTGCCGCCACACGGCGTCGGTGCTGGACTCGTTGGCGACCCTGAAATCGGTTGCGCGTTTCTGGCGCTCCGTGAGGACGAGCGATCTCGGATCCTCCCCATTCAGGAATTTCCCGATGAAGTCCACCAGCCTGGCGACGGCGAAGCAACTGATGCCCGCGCACAGCGCGATCACCCCGGAGCGCAGGCCAAGCTCCAGGATGCGGTCATTCTCGGCGAACACCATCGTCAGCAAGCCGGCGGCGGACAGCCCCAGACCTACTACGCCCAGGCTGTCGAGGATCAGGCTGAACTTGCCCAGCAGGCCGCCCATCTGCCAGACATACCGGTGTAGCGGGCGGGTGAGGTCGAATGCATAGCGCTTGTTGGAATTCGGCATGCTCTTAACCCTTGGTACAGGCTTTCCTTGGGACCCGCTCTTCGGCGGGTGCTCCTTGTCGTTGGACGTCGGATTTCTCGTCGGACATCTGCATTGTACAGGCTTGAGGGCACTGTGAGACACTCGGCCCCGATGGTCCTGCGAACTGGTTCTCTCACAGGCGCCCCGACCCTCCGTCGCGGCGGGGTTACACGTTCAATGATCGCCTGCCGGTCGGCCGGCGACGAGGGCAGGATGTTATTCAGGGGACACGATATGCAATTCGTTCAATGTGTTAGCGCCGCGGTCCTGGCGGCGATGCTGACCCAGCCAGCGTTGGCCGGGGATCCGTCTGCGGCTCCGGTGGTGCCGGAGGGCGAACCGGCGGTGGAGGAGCAGGTGCTCACCGGCCGCGAGCTCCTCGATAGCTGCACGCGTGGGGAGGCCGATGCGGAGGCGCACACCTTCTGCATGACGTTCATGGTCGGGCTGGTGCAGACGGTATCGATGATGCAGCAGTCCGGCGATGGACCGGGATTGTTCTGCATCGATCCGAATCAGGTCAGCCCGGAGGACGTTAGCCGCCGGGCGGTGGCCTGGCTGCATGCCCGCCCGGAGCGACTCGACGAGGAGGCCTACGTCCTCGTGGGCGAGGCGCTGCATCAGGGTTACCCGTGCCCGGTGGCCGCAGCGGTCCCGCCGCCCTGAGTTGCGGGGGCGGGCGGCGGGTTGGGCCCGGCGCCCGGGAGGAGGCGATGCCGACGGTGTTCTTGCTGGCGAAAATCTCGCAAAACGATTAACTTAACGGCCTTCCCCGTCCCGATACCGGCATGGCGCGCAAGCTGTACATCAAGACCTTTGGCTGTCAGATGAACGAGTACGACTCGGCCAGAATGGCCGACGTACTGACGTCTCACGGGTTCGTCACCACGGAGGACCCTGCCGAGGCCGATGTGCTGCTCGTGAACACTTGTTCAGTGCGGGAGAAGCCGCAGGAGAAGCTGTTCTCGCAGCTCGGCATGTGGCGCGAGTACAAGGAGGCCCGCCCCGGGGTCGTGCTGGGCGTGGGCGGATGCGTGGCCAGCCAGGAGGGCTCCGCGATCTGGAAGCGCGCCCCCTATGTCGACATCATCTTCGGGCCGCAGACCGTGCACCGGCTGCCGCAGATGCTGGATGCCGTGGAGAGCCAGCGGCGGCGTGCGATCGACATAAGTTTCCCAGAGATCGAGAAGTTCGATCGTCTTCCCGAGGTCAGGGCGGACGGCCCGACGGCGTTCGTCTCCATCATGGAGGGCTGCAGCAAGTACTGCACGTTCTGCGTCGTGCCCTACACCCGCGGCGAGGAGTTCAGCCGTCCGTTCGACGACGTGCTGGCGGAGATTGCGGGACTGGCGCAGCAAGGCGTACGCGAGGTGACGTTGCTGGGCCAGAATGTCAACGCCTACCGCGGCACGAAGCACGACGGCGGGGTCGCGGATCTCGCCGAGCTCATCCGCTACGTCGCCGCCATCGACGGTATCGGGCGTATCCGGTTCACCACCTCGCATCCGGTGGAGTTCAGCGACCGGCTCATCGAGGTGTACGCGGAGGTGCCGGAGCTCGTCGACCATCTGCACCTGCCCGTGCAGAGCGGCTCGGATCGAATCCTGGCGCTGATGAAGCGGGGTCATACCGTCCTGGAGTACAAGGCGAAGATACGGCGATTGCGCAAGCTGCGCCCGAAGCTTTCGCTGAGCACCGATTTCATCGTGGGATTCCCGGGGGAGACCGATGCCGACTTCGGCGCAACGATGCGACTGATCGATGACGTCGGCTTCGACACTTCATTCAGCTTCATTTACAGCAGGAGGCCGGGCACCCCGGCATCGAACCTGCCCGATGACGTCCCAATGGAGGTGAAGAAGCACCGGCTGTCCGTCCTGCAGCGCCGCATCGAGGAGCTGTCAACGGAGGTGAGCCAGCGCATGGTCGGCAGCGTCGAGCGCGTGCTGGTTACCGGCGCCTCGCGCAAGGATCGCGCGCAGATGAGCGGCCGTACCGGGAACAATCGCCTCGTCAATTTCGACGGCCCCGCGCGGCTCGTCGGGGAATTCGTGAACGTGCGCATCACCGAGGCGCTTCCGAATTCGCTGCGCGGCCAACTTCTGAATCAGCTTGAACACGCCTGTTAACCTACCCCGATCGCGGGCGCACGAAGTCGTCCTCGAGCCACTCGACAACGCGCGTCTGGCGAATCTCTGCGGCCAGTTCGATGAACACCTGCGCCAGATGGAGCAGCGGCTGGGCGTGGAGATCAACAATCGCGGTAACCTGTTCCGTATCCTGGGCGCGCCCGACGCGACCAAGTCCGCAGGCGACGTCCTGGAACGACTCTACAAGCTCACCAGCGAGGGGACGCTAACGCCTGCCAAGGTTCACCTGCATCTGCAGGCCGAGAGTCTCGTGCTGGACAGGGATACCGGGGCCGGAGAGACGATCGCGGTAAGCACCCGCCGGGCGGTTGTCCGTCCGCGCGGCGCCAATCAGCGAAACTATCTGCAGGCCATCCGATCGCACGACATCAGTTTCGGCGTCGGTCCCGCCGGAACGGGCAAGACCTATCTCGCCGTGGCCTGCGCGGTGGAGGCGCTTGAGTCCGCGCGCGTGCGCCGGCTCGTGCTGGTGCGTCCGGCCGTGGAGGCGGGCGCGCGGCTGGGATTTCTGCCGGGAGACATGTCGCAGAAGATCGACCCGTACCTGAGGCCGCTTTACGATGCGCTGTACGAAATGCTCGGATTCGAGCGGGTGGCGAAACTGATCGAGCGCAGCGTCATCGAGGTTGCGCCGCTGGCGTTCATGCGCGGCCGCACGCTCAACGAGTCATTCATCATCCTCGACGAGGGGCAGAACACGACCGTCGAGCAGATGAAGATGTTCCTGACGCGCATCGGATTCGGCTCCACCGCGGTCGTCACCGGCGATATCACCCAGGTCGATCTGCCGCGCGACCGGCCATCCGGACTGCGGCAGGTCATCGATGTGCTCGCCGGTACCGAAGGCATAAGCTTCACGTTCTTCCGGTCCAAGGATGTCGTGCGCCACCCGGTGGTGGCGCGCATACTCGACGCGTACGACAGCTTCGATCAGGGACGGGCAGGCTCCGACGGCTGATGGCGCGAGCGCGAACCATCGTTCAGTACGCCACGCCACGTCGCGGCGTGCCCCACCCGCGGTCGATACGCAGATGGACGCAGGCGGCGCTCCGCGCCGAGCGCCGTCGGGACGGGGATCTGACGGTGCGCTTCGTCGGCGCGCGCGAGGGCCGGGCGCTGAATCGCCGATGGCGCGGCCGAGACTATGCGACCAACGTCCTTTCCTTCCCGGGCGAGACCGCGGGCGACGCCGTGGCGTGGCTGGGAGATATCGTGCTCTGTGTTCCCGTCATCCTCGCGGAGGCCCGCGACCAGCATAAACCGGCCGCTGCGCACTACGCGCACATGGTCGTGCACGGCGTTCTGCATCTGCTGGGCTATGACCACCTGCGCGCGGCGGAGGCGGCGTTGATGGAGCGCCGCGAGATATCGATATTGCGGTCGCTGGGCTACCCCGATCCCTACGATACAGGTTGAATTTCACGGCGATGGCAGACACCGGCAACAAGCGGACGGGCAGGCCAAAATGGTTGCAGAGGCTGCGGCGCGTCTTTCGCACTGAGCCGCGCGACCGCGCCGAACTGGTCGAGGTGCTGCGTGACGCGGAGCGCGCCAACCTCGTCGATACCGACACCCTGGCGATGCTCGAGGGCGCGCTACAAGTCTCCGAGATGCAGGTACGCGACATCATGGTGCCGCGCTCGCAGATGGTCGCTGTCGAGGAAGGCGTGGATCCGCGCGAATTCTTGCCGACCGTCATCGATTCCGGGCATTCGCGCTTCCCGGTGATGAACGAGCGCAAGGATCAGGTCGTCGGAATCCTGCTTGCAAAGGACCTGCTCGCCTACATCGCGCAGCAATCGGGCGAGCGCTTCCAGCTCAAGGACGTGCTTCGACCGGCCGTATTCGTGCCGGAGAGCAAGCGTCTGAACATCCTGCTGCGCGAGTTCCGCTCCAGCCGCAATCATCTGGCCATCGTGGTCGATGAGTACGGCGGCGTTTCCGGTCTGGTCAGCATCGAGGACGTGATCGAGCAGATCGTTGGGGAAATCGAGGACGAGCACGACATCGAGGACGAGGACTACATCAAGCCGCACGGGACCACCCGCTTCACGGTCAAGGCGCGCACGCCGATTGCCGAGTTCAACGATTACTTCAACGTCCAGTTCGGCAACGACGATTACGACACCATCGGTGGCCTGGTGCTGAAGGAGCTCGGGCACCTGCCCAAGAAGGGGGAGCGGCTCGAGTACAAGGGGTTCAGTTTCCTGGTGCTGCGCGCGGATCGACGCCGCATCCACACACTTCGCGTCATCCGCCACCAGCCGTCGGACGAGGCGGCAGCGCGAGGCGCCACGAACGGTTGACCTACGGCCGGATTGCCGCGGCTACGGGGACGGCGGGCGAGCCGCCGAGCGGGAGAATGGGATTGAATCGTCACGGCCTCGGCGACAACCGGCGCAGCGCCCATCTTTGCGATCTGGCGGCGTTGCTCGCCGGCGCCGCGATGCCGCTGGCCTTTGCCCCTTATGGCTGGTCCCTCGTCGCCGTGCTCTCGCTGGCGATCCTGTTTCGATGCTGGCTCGATGTGCGCCCGGGCCGCGCCTTCTGGCGCGGATGGCTGTTCGGGCTTGGCATGTTCGGCTACGGCATCGCCTGGGTGCAGATCAGCGTGCATCAGTTCGGGCTCCCGGTGCTCGCCTTTTCGGTGTCGGTCACTGCGCTGCTGGTCATGTTCATGGCGTTATACCCGGCCTTGGTCGGCTACGCCGCGCAGCGCTGGTTCTGGATCAACCCGCGCGCCTCGCTGCTGGTTGTCATGCCGGCGCTCTGGGCCCTCGGGGAGTGGCTGCGCGGCTGGTTGTTCACCGGGTTCCCCTGGCTGAGTGTCGGCTACAGCCAGATTGAAAGCCCGCTGGCGGGCTACGCCCCGGTTGGTGGAGTCTACCTGGTCGGTCTGGCCGTCGCGGCGAGCGCCGGCGCGCTGGCCTCGATGCCCCGGGAGCGCCTGGGTCCGGTCCTGATGCTGAGCGCCGTATGGGGCCTGGCAGTGGCGCTTTCGCAGGTCTCGTGGACGAAAGCGGAGGGGGCGCCGGTGCGGGTCGCCCTCGTGCAGGGCGGGATCGAGCAGAGCCAGAAGTGGGATCCGGAGATGAAGAATCGGACCCTCGAGCTTTACCGGCACTTGAGCGAGAGGTACTGGGGTCAGGTGGAGATCATCGTCTGGCCGGAGACGGCGATCCCGGCGTTCGGCTCCGAGGTGAAGGATTTCATCGCCGAGGTCGACGATCGTGCGGCCCGTTCGGGGACCGACATCGTGCTTGGCCTGCCCGTCGATGACCGCGACGAGCAGGGCCGCATCATCAGCTATTACAACAGCATCATCGCCTTGGGTTCGGCGGTGAGCCGTTACGACAAACGTCACCTGGTGGTGCTGGGGGAGTATCCGCCGTTCCAGTCCGTCCTCATGCCGATATTGCGGTCCCTCAGCATTCCGATGTCCGAATTCAGCCACGGTGCGCCGGAGCAGGCGCCGCTGTCCGCCGCCGGGCTCAAGCTCGCGCCGTCGGTCTGTTTCGAAGACGCCTTCGGTGAGGAGGTGATCGACTTCCTGCCGCAGTCGCATCTGCTGGTCAATGTCAGCAATGACGCTTGGTTTGGCGATTCGCTGGCGCCGCACCAGCATCTGGAGATAGCGCGCATGCGGGCGGTCGAGACCGGCAGGTATCTGCTGCGCGCGACCAACAATGGAATCTCGGCAATCATCGATCCGCGCGGCGAGATCGCGGGCCGCTCGCCGCAGTTCATCGCCAATGTGCTGGCCGGCGAGGCTACGGCGCATGTCGGTGCCACCCCTTATGTCAGGGTCGGCAATGCACTGCTGGTCGTGCTGGCGTCGACGCTGCTCGCGATCGTCCGGCTGAGTGCGCGGCACCGCCAATGAGCCGCGCGCCGGGCGTCGATGAGGAAGGCGCAGGCGCGCGGGCGCCGTACTCGGGACTGACGCCGGAATGCATCCTGGACGCCGTGGAGGGCCTGCACCTGCGCTGCGACGGCCGGTTGCTCGCGCTCAACAGCTACGAGAATCGCGTCTATCAGGTCGGCATCGAGGACGCGCCGCCGGTCATCGCCAAGTTCTATCGTCCCGGGCGCTGGACCGATGCGGCGATCCTCGAGGAGCACCGTTACACCCGGCAGCTCGCCGAACTCGAGATTCCGGCAGTCCCGCCGATCGCCGACCACCACGGGCGAACGCTGCACCGGCATGCCGGTTACCGCTTCAGTATTTATCCACGCAAGGGGGGGCGCGCTCCGGAACTGGGCGATGCGGAGACGCTGACCTGGCTGGGGAGATTCATCGGGCGTATCCATGCGGTGGGCAGGGCCGCAGCGTTCGAGCATCGGCCGACGCTGAGCATCGAGGCGTACGGCGAGCGGCCATCCCGGTTCGTCATCGACAACGGCTTCGTTCCGCCCGATCTGCTCGCCGCATACCGCAGCACGGTGGACGACGTACTGCGGTCGGTCCGCGCCGGCTACGGGCGCGCCGGCGATCTCGCCTTGTTGCGCCTGCACGGCGACTGCCACATGGGCAACGTGCTGTGGACCGACGCCGGCCCGCATTTCGTCGACTTCGACGATTGCATGACCGGGCCCGCCGTGCAGGATCTGTGGATGCTGCTGTCCGGCGATCGCGACGACATGGTGGCGCAGCTGGCAAGGGTCCTGGACGGCTACGAGGAGTTTGCGGAATTCAACTACGCGGAGCTGCAGCTCATCGAGCCGCTGCGCAGCCTGCGGATGATTCACTACGCCGGCTGGCTTGCGCGGCGATGGGACGACCCGGCCTTTCCCATGCATTTCCCCTGGTTCAACACGCAGCGATACTGGCAGGATCACGTGCTCGCACTGCGGGAGCAACTGTCGGCGATGTCCGAGCCGGCGCTGAACGTCCTCGGAGCGCGATAGAATTCACATAGGCCGGGTTGCCGCACGCGGAGTCAGTGTTTCGCGCTGAGGCTGTGAACGGCCTCGACGAAGACGCCGGCGTTCTCGGGATCCACGTCCGGTGTGATGCCATGGCCGAGGTTGAAGACGTGCCCCGGGTGCGGGCCGAAGCCATTCAATATCGAGGCGACTTCCTCGCGTATGCGGTCGGGGGTCGCCAACAGCACCGCCGGGTCCATGTTCCCCTGCAGTGCGATCCGATCGCCGACGCGACGTCGTGCCGCGCCGATGTCCGTGGTCCAGTCCAGCCCGGCGGCGTCGCAGCCGGTCTCGGCGATGAGCTCCAGCCACTGCCCGCCGCCCTTGGTGAACAGGATGCACGGTACGCGGCGGCCCTCGCTGTCCTTGCGCACGCCCTCCACGATCCGCTGCATGTAACCCAGGGAGAATTCCCTGTACGCCGGCGTCGACAGCGCCCCGCCCCAGGTGTCGAACACCATCACCGCCTGCGCGCCGGCGGCGATCTGGGCATTGAGGTAGAGGACTACCGCGCGCGAGAGTTTGTCGAGGAGCTCGTGCAGCACACGCGGCTCGCGGTACATCATCGTCTTGATGCGGTGGAAGTCCTTGCTACTCTGGCCCTCGACGGCGTAGGTGGCCATGGTCCACGGACTGCCGGCGAAGCCGATGAGCGGCACGCGGCCGCGCAGTTCGCGCCGAATCATGCGCACGCTGTCGATGACGTAGCGGAGTTCGGTCTCGGGGTCGGGAACGCCAAGGGCGCGGATATCGCTCGCCGTGCGCGCCGGGCGCTCGAAGCGCGGCCCCGCGCCTTCGTTCACCGTCAGGCCCAGGCCCATGGCATGCGGCACGACGAGTATGTCTGAAAACAGGATCGCCGCATCCAGCGGATAGCGATCGATGGGCTGCAGCGTCACCTCGCAGGCGAGCTCGGGCGTCGTGCACAGGGTCATGAAGCTGCCCGCGCGCCGGCGCGTGGCGCGGTACTCGGGAAGATAGCGGCCGGCCTGTCGCATCATCCACACCGGTGTCATGTCCACGGCCTGGCGCAGCAGCGCGCGCAGGAGGCGATCGTTCTTGAGTGCGGTCATCGTGGCCATTCTACGTCCAGCGGGGAATCGATGTATGCGTGCTGTCGGTCGCATGTGGACGAGCAGGGGGTGTCGCGATGGCGCGGGCGCCGCGGGCGCGTCCGCTCCCGCGGCACCCGTTTCCGGCGGGCCTGCGCCCTGTCGGCGGCTAGGGCAGGGGAGCGGGCAGGTCCGTGGAGCCCATCAGGTATCGATCGACTCCGGCGGCCGCGGATCGGCCCTCCGCGATGGCCCACACGATCAGGGATTGTCCGCGCTGCATGTCGCCGGCCGTGAACACTCCCGGGACGCTGGTCATCCAGTTCTCGTCGCGCGCCACGTTGCCGCGATCGGTCAGCTTGACACCGAGCTGCTCGATCATTCCGGCCTTCTCGGGTCCCAGGAAGCCCATCGCCAGGAAGACGCGGTCGGCCGGGATCGTGTGCACCGAATCCGGCACCTCTTCGAAAGACATGCGGCCGTCGGCGCCCTTCTTCAGCTCCACCTTCACGAGCTCGAGCGCCTTGACGTTGCCCTCCGCGTCGCCGATGAACCGTTTGGTCGAAACCGCGTAAAGCCGCTCACCGCCTTCCTCGTGGGCCGAAGCGGTGCGGTAGATGAGCGGCCACTCCGGCCAGGGATTGTTCTCGGCGCGCTTCTCGGGCGGACGCGGCATGATCTCGAGCGAGGTCACCGACTTCGCGCCCTGACGGTGCGCCGTGCCGATGCAGTCCGCACCGGTGTCGCCGCCGCCCAGGATGACCACGTGCTTGTCCTTGGCGGTGATCGATTCGCTTTCCGGCACCGTGTCCCCCTCGCAGCGGCGGTTCTGCTGCGTCAGGAATTCCATGGCCAGGTGTATTCCCTTCAACTCGCGCCCAGGGACGTTGATGTCGCGCGCATGGCAGGCCCCGCCCGTGAGCACGATGGCGTCGAAGTCCTTGCGCAGCGACTGCACGGGCAGGTTCACGCCGATGTGCGCGCCGGTCCGGAACGACACGCCCTCGGCGCGCATCTGCTCCAGGCGCCGATCCAGCACGCGCTTTTCCATCTTGAACTCGGGTATGCCGTAGCGCAGCAGACCGCCGATGCGATCGTCGCGCTCGAATACAGTGACCTCGTGACCGGCCCGGCGCAATTGCTGCGCGGCGGCCAGGCCGGCCGGACCGGAACCGACGATCGCCACCTTCCTGCCCGTGAGTCTGGCGGGAGGCTGCGGCACCACCCAGCCTTCCTTGAAGGCATGGTCGATGATCGTGAGCTCCACGGCCTTGATCGTCACCGGGTCGTCGTTGATGCCGAGCACGCACGCGCCTTCGCATGGCGCCGGGCAAAGTGTTCCGGTGAACTCGGGGAAGTTGTTGGTCGCGTGCAGCCGGTCGATGGCCTCGCGCCAGCGGTTCTTGTAGACGAGATCATTCCAGTCCGGGATGAGGTTCCCGAGCGGACAGCCCTGATGGCAGAAGGGGATACCGCAGTCCATGCAACGCGCGGCCTGCTGCTTGAGGGCATCGTCCGCCCAGGCGGCCATGACCTGCTTCCAGTCGAGCACCCGCTCCTTGACCGGCCGGTATGGCTGCTTGGCGCGGTGAAACTCCAGGAATCCGGTCGGCTTACCCATGCGCGGCCTCCATGACGGCTATGTCCTCCGGAATTCCGTTCTTGCGCGCGTGGTCGATCGCGCTCAGCACGCGCTTGTAGTCGTTGGGCATGACCTTGACGAACTTCGATTGCACGGCGTGCCAGCTCGCGAGAGCCTTCCTGGCGACCGTGCTGCCGGTGTATTTCAGATGTCGATTGAGCAGCTCCTTCACGAGCTCCACGTCTTCGTCCTGCTCGAGTCTCTCCAGCCCCACCATGGCAGTGTTGCACCGGCTGCGGAAATCGCCGTTGACGTCCAGCACGTACGCCACCCCACCGGACATGCCGGCGGCGAAATTGCGCCCCGTCGCGCCGAGGACCACGACGCGGCCTCCGGTCATGTACTCGCAGCCGTGATCGCCAACGCCCTCGACCACGCTGAGCGCGCCGCTGTTGCGCACGCAGAACCGCTCGCCGGCGATCCCGCGAAGGTACAGTTCGCCGGCGGTCGCGCCGTAAAGCACGGCGTTGCCGACCAGGATGTTCTCCTCCGGCACGAACGTCGAGTGCCGGGGCGGGTAGACGATGATCCTGCCGCCGGAGAGTCCCTTGGCGGTGTAATCATTGGCGTCGCCCTCGAGCGTCATGGTGATGCCCTTCGGAAGGAATGCGCCGAAGCTCATCCCGGCCGAGCCGCTGAAGTGCAGCTTGATGGTGTCGTCCGGGAGGCCGGCCGCCCCGTAGCGCCGGGTGACCTCGTAGCCCAGGATGGTGCCGACGGTGCGATTGATGTTCTTGATGCGCAGGATGGCCTCAACCGGCTTTCCTTCCTCGAGTGCCGGGCGGCACAACGGCACGATGGTCGTGACGTCGAGCGACTTGTCCAGACCATGGTCCTGCTCGCGCACGCAACGCACCGCTACGCCGGCGGGCACAGGCGGCGGGTTGAGTATGGCGCTGAAGTCCAGTCCGCGCGCCTTCCAGTGATCGACGGCCTTCTTCACGTGCAGCTTGTCGGTGCGGCCGACCATCTCGTCGATGGTGCGGAAACCGAGCTTCGCCATCCACTCACGCACCTCCTCGGCGATGAAGCGGAAGAAATTGACCACGTGCTCCGGCTTGCCGGTGAACTTGGCCCGCAGACGCGGATCCTGCGTGGCCACGCCGACCGGGCAGGTGTTCAGATGGCAGACGCGCATCATGATGCAGCCCATGACGACGAGCGGTGCGGTGGAGAAGCCGAACTCCTCGGCCCCCAGCAGCGCGGCGATGACGACGTCGCGACCCGTCTTCAACTGGCCGTCGGTCTGCACGACGATGCGGTCGCGCAGCTTGTTGGCCACCAGCACCTGCTGGGTTTCGGCCAGGCCGAGCTCCCAGGGCACGCCGGCGTGCTTCAGCGACGTCAGGGGCGAGGCGCCTGTGCCGCCGTCGTACCCGGAGATCAGCACGACATCGGAGTGCGCCTTGGCCACGCCCGCGGCCACGGTGCCGACGCCGACCTCGGCGACCAGCTTCACGTGGATGCGAGCCTTGGGATTGGCGTTCTTCAGGTCGTGGATGAGCTGGGCCAGATCCTCGATTGAATAAATGTCGTGATGCGGTGGCGGGGAGATGAGGCCGACCGCCGGGGTCGAATGCCGCACCTTGGCGATCCACGGATACACCTTCGAGCCGGGCAGCTGGCCGCCCTCGCCGGGCTTGGCTCCCTGCGCCATCTTAATCTGGATATCGTCGGCGTTGACGAGATACTCGCTGGTCACGCCGAAGCGGCCGGAGGCGACCTGTTTGATGGCGCTGCGCTTGGAATCCCCGTTCGGCAGCGGCTTGTAGCGTTCGGGGTCCTCGCCGCCCTCGCCGGTATTGGACTTGCCGCCGATGCGGTTCATGGCGATGGCGAGCGTTTCGTGCGCCTCCTGGCTGATGGAGCCGTAGGACATGGCGCCGGTCTGGAAGCGGCGGCAGATCGATTCGACGGATTCCACCTCCTCCAGAGGCAAGGGCTGCGGGGCCAGATCGAACTCGAACAGGCCGCGCAGGGTGGCGAGATGCTTGTCCTGATCGTCGATGAGCTGGCTGTACTCCTTGAATATGCGGTACTGGCCGGTGCGGGTCGCCTGCTGAAGCTTGAACACCGTGGCGGGGTTGAAGAGGTGATACTCGCCGTCGCGCCGCCACTGATATTCCCCGCCCCAATCGAGGTCCGGCGTGCCCGCCGGACGCTCGGGGAATGCGCGGCGATGGCGCTGTCGCTGTTCCTCGGCAACCACGCCGATGCCGATGCCGCCTATGCGCGAGGCCGTGCCCGTGAAGTGCTTCTCGACGAAGTCCTTGTCCAGGCCCACGGCCTCGAAGATCTGCGCGCCTCGATACGACTGCACCGTGGAGATCCCCATCTTGGACATCACCTTGACCAGCCCCTTGTTGCACGCCTTGATGTAGTTCTTGTAGGCGGTCTTGGTGTCGGTGCCGGTCAGCATGTTCTGCAGGATCATGTCGTCGATTGACTCGAACGCCAGGTACGGGTTGATCGCGCCGGCCCCGTAGCCGATGAGCGTGCACATGTGGTGCACCTCGCGCGGCTCTCCGGATTCGAGGATCAGGCCCACCTTGCAGCGGGTGCCGGCCCGCACCAGGTGGTGATGGACGCCCGCGACCGCTAGCAGCGCCGGGATGGGGGCGAGCTGCGCGTTGATGCCGCGATCCGACAGGATGAGATACGAGCAGCCTTCCGCGATCGCCCTGTCGGCCTGTGCACAGACGCTCTCCAGCGCCTCTTCCAGCGCCTCGCCGTCGCCGGTGACCGGGTAGAGGATGGAGATCGTGGTCCCGCGAAAGCCCTCCTTGTCGAAATGGCGGATGCGCGCCAGGTCTTCGTTGCTCAGGATGGGGCTGGACAGCTTGATCTGCCGGCAGCTGAGCGGGCCCGGCTGCAGCAGATTGCCCTCCGGTCCAATCGGTGTCGCGACCTGCGTGACCAGTTCCTCGCGGATGCCGTCGAGGGGGGGATTGGTCACCTGCGCGAACATCTGCTTGAAATAGTCATACAGCATGCGCGGACGGTCCGAGAGCACGGCCAGCGCCGCGTCCGTCCCCATCGAGCCGGTGGCCTCCTCGCCGTTCTTCGCCATCGGCAGCATCAGCAGCCGAAGGTCCTCGTGCGTGTAGCCGAAGGCCCGCTGGCGCTGCAGCACCGTGCCGTGGTCCGGCTCCGGCACATGCGGAGGCTCGGGCAGCGACTCCAGCGGAATGTGGTGCTGCTGCAGCCACTCCGCATAAGGATGTTCCCTGGCGAACCCGGCCTTCAGTTCCTTGTCGTCGATGATGCGGCCCTGGGCGGTGTCGACCAGGAATACCCGCCCGGGGTGCAGCCGCTCCTTGATGAGCACGTTCTCCGGCGCCACCTCGAGCACGCCGACCTCGGAGGCCATGATCACCATGTCGTCCTTGGTGACGTAGTAGCGCGACGGGCGAAGACCGTTGCGATCGAGCACGGCGCCGATGACGGTGCCGTCGGTGAAGGCGACCGAGGCCGGTCCGTCCCACGGCTCCATCAGGCAGCCGTGATACTCGTAGAACGCCTTGCGCTCGGCATCCATGGACTCGTGCCCGCTCCATGCCTCGGGGATCATCATGAGGATGGCATGCGGCAGCGATCGGCCCGACATGTGCAGGAACTCCAGCACGTTGTCGAAGCACGCCGAGTCCGAGGAACCCTCGTAGACGACGGGAAACAGTTTCTTGATGTCTTCGCCCCATACCGGCGAGGCGCACATGGCCTCGCGCGCGCGCATCCAGTTGGTGTTGCCGCGGACCGTGTTGATCTCGCCGTTGTGCGCGATGTAGCGGAAGGGATGCGCGAGCGGCCAGGACGGGAACGTGTTCGTCGAGAAGCGGTGGTGCACCAGCGCCAGGGCCGTTTCGACGTCCGGCTCCAGCAAATCCGGGAACATCGGCTCGATCTGCAGCCCCGTCAGCATGCCCTTGTATATCAGTGTCCGGGAGGAGAGGCTGGGGATGTAAAAAAGCTCCTTCTCCCTCAGGTCAGCGTTGCGAACGGCAATCTCGATGCGCTTGCGAATGATGTACAGGCGGCGCTCGAAGCCCAGATCGTCCAGACCTGCCGCCCGTGCGATGAAGATCTGCTTGAAGGTGGGCTCGCAGGCGCGCGCCGTCGGGCCCACCGAGGAATCGTCGGTCGGCACGTCGCGCCAGCCGAGCAGCGACTGGCCCTCCTCGCGGATGATCTTCTCGAACTCGGCCATGATCCAGCCGCGCTCGGCCTCCGCGTGCGGCAGGAAGATCATGCCGGCGCCGTAGTGGCCTGCCGGCGGCAGGTCGATGCCGATCTCCCTGCACTTGCGGGACAGGAACGCATGGGGCATCTGGATGAGGATGCCCACGCCGTCACCGGTGTTGATCTCGCAGCCGCACGCGCCACGGTGGAGCAGGTTGCGCAGGATGGTCAAAGCCTGCTGGACTATGCTGTGGGACTTGCGGCCCTTGATGTTGACGACGAAGCCGACTCCACAGGCGTCGTGCTCGTGGCCGGGGTCGTAGAGGCCTTGCGCGCCAGGCGCGCCGGCGGCGCGCTCGGACGGCGCGTCGTGTCTCTGTGAGTCTTGCATCGGTTCGACCTCGCGATGCTCGTGTCGATGAGCGGCGGACAAAAGGGCCGGGATTATATCTCGGTCACCCGCCATGTAAAACGGCCGCGGGCGGTTCGTCAATCCACGGCGATGGCTCGCAGATCGGCGATCTTCCGCACCCAGGGGCTCAGGCGTCGGACTCCGTCGGGAAGGCCGCCGATGGCGTTCCTGGCGCGGGTGCGGTCCGGGTAGGAGCCGTAGATCACCACATACCAGGTCTTACCCTCCCGGACGGTCGCGATGACTTTGGCCTGCGCGCCGAGCCTGTGCTGGGCAATGAACTGCTCGGCAGAGGAGCGCTGGTAGGTGGCATAGAGCTGAACGACATAATTGCCCCCCGGCTGGCCCTCGAGCCACCGGGTTCCCGTGGGCGCTGCGGCCTTGGCGGCCGTCGGCTGCGGCGCGGTTTCCGGCTTTGACGGCGTCGACTTATCGCGAGCCGGGGCCGGCGGTGGCGGCGCCGCGGCGGCCGCCGGCGGAGGCTGCGGCGCTTGCGCCCGCTGCAAGGGGGCGGGCTGCCCGGCGGGCGGCGCCTCGGGCTCGGCTGGCGGGTTGGTGACCGCCGTGGACGCAGGTGACGACGGTGCGACGTTGGGCACCATCGGATAGTCGACGATCGGGGGCACGGGGCCCGCCACGGTCGCTGCAGGCGGCAGCGTCGCCGTCGGGGATGCGGGTGGGCCCTCGGTGGCGGTCGGGACCGGAACGGATTCAACGATGGGCGTCTGCGCGACGGAAGACGGGGCCGATTCACGTGCGGATTGAACCAACCAGAAGCCGACGGCCAGCAGCAGGGCGAGCCCGCCGCCGGCGGCGGCCCACGCCAATGGCAGGCGCCGCCCGCCCAATGGTTCCTCGGCAGTGACGCCCTCGGTCGCCGAGTCCGACAGGCTGGTGCGCACCAGTGCCTTGATCCGTCCCGGGATTCCCTCGGAGGCGACATGGACCTCGCGCACGTAGCCCTCGTCGAGGATGGGGTCGCTGTCGGGGTCCACTGCCGCCCAGTGGGTCGCCAGGTAACGCGTCGTGTCCTCGAGCGTGAACGGCGCCATCTCCACCGTATGCACCAGGCTGTCTTTGAACGCGTGCAACTGAGGGCTGCCCAGCAGGCGGGTCATGCGGGAGTCGCAAAACAGCGCCACCCGCAGGTGCGGGGCCTCGGATTCCGGCTGTGCCAGGCGCAGCAGCAGCAGCAAGGCGTCCGCCGGCAACAGATGCGCGTCGTCCACCAGCACCACGGGCACCAGCAGCGCCCGCCGCGCGGTCGCGAGGAAGGTGCCGAAGCCCTCGACTCGGCGCTCCAGATCGTCGCGCTCGGTGAAGTTGAGATCGAACTCGGCGCCCAGCCGCTTCATGAGCGCGTCGGCGTCACACATCGGGTCGGCGTTTACCTTCGCCAGCCGCCAGTTCTCCGCCGCCGTCGCGTGCAGGTGATGTAGCAGCGAGGTCTTGCCGCTGCCCTCGTCGCCCATGACCAGCACGATCTGACGGCTGAAATCGATCAGGTGGCGTACGAGGTCGATGCGCTGGGCCAGCGCGGCGGTGAGCAGATAGCCCTGGCGGTCCGCTTGCGCGGCTTCGGCGGCGGGCCCTGGCAGCGATTCGGGTCCAAAGTCCTCGGGATGTGCCTGCATCGCGCGAATATTCGTCCGCCGCTCCCGGATCAGGTCAGTACGCCTGGGGTGAATATACGCCCATACTCCGCGATTGCGTAGCGATCGGTCATGCCCGCGATGTAGTCGGCAATGACCTGGGCGCGCGCGGCCTCCTCACTGGACGCAGTCGCCGCGGATTGCGTGGCGCTAGGAAGCAGCCGGGGATCGCCGATGAAGGCGGCGAACAGTTCGCGCACGATCTTGTCGGCTTTGCTGGACATGCGCACGACGCGATAGTGGCGATACAGGTTCGTCATGAGAAAATCCTTCAGTTCCTTAAGCCCGCTGCGCATCGGATCGGAGAACGCGATGAGCGGCGCGCTGCTCGCGCGCACTTCCTCGATCGACCCCGGCGCGGCCGCCAGGATGCGCTCGCGGCTGGTCTCGACCAGGTCCGTAACCTGGGCGCCGATCATGCTGCGCACGGTCTCGTAGGCCAGCCGGCGTTGCGAGAGGGCGGGGTGGCGCGCGACCACGGATTCGCAATGCTGCCTGAAGACCGGCACCTGCAGCAGCTGCTCTAGGGTAAGCAGTCCGGCTCGCAGACCGTCGTCGATGTCGTGACTGTTGTAGGCGATCTCGTCGGCGAGATTCGTCAGCTGCGCCTCCAGCGACGGCTGGCCACCGCTGAGGAACCGCTTGCCCAGCTCTCCGAGACTGTCTGCCTTGCCCCGCGGGCAGCGCTTCAGGATGCCTTCGCGCGTCTCGAAGGTCAGATTCAGGCCGTCGAACTCGGCGTACTTCTCCTCCAGGACGTCGACGACGCGCAAGGACTGCAGGTTGTGCTCGAACCCGCCGTAGGGACGCATGCAGTCGTTGAGCGCGCGCTGCCCGGCGTGGCCGAAGGGCGTGTGGCCGAGGTCATGAGCGACGGCGATGGCCTCCGCCAGGTCCTCGTTCAGCCGCAGCGCCCGGGCGATGGTGCGGGCGATCTGCGCCACCTCGATGGAATGCGTCAGCCGCGTGCGAAACATGTCGCCCTCGTGATTGACGAAGACCTGCGTCTTGTAC
>CAZTPK010000001.1:0-386 GCA_964614765.1 uncultured Gammaproteobacteria bacterium | reverse complement strand
CCCGGCGCCGGAACGCGGCGGAGTGTATGACGCGATCGCGATCGCGCTGGTGCTCGTTTCGGTAGGTGGGGGGCGGTTCCGGATGCCGCCGTCCCCGGCTGTTGCTGTCGCAGGCGGCGTAGGGTGCGAGTGGCGCGTGCAACTTCCTAGCCCGTCGGGTCAGGCGAGCGCCACGGCCGCGCCACGTCGATCCGCGAGCGTGGACCTCAATGCCCCCGGGTCGTAGCGGCTGGTGACGACCGCGCGGCCGATGTCCTCCAGCAGAACCAGCCGAATGCGACCATCCTGAACCTTCTTGTCCACCGCCATCAGGGCCAGCATCTGCTCCGGGTCGAGCTGCGCCGGCAGTTGCGTCGGAAGGCCCGCGTCATCGACCAGAGCGACTG